>JADJXA010000015.1 GCA_016716065.1 Candidatus Leptovillus gracilis
AAATCAGCGTACCTGGTGATGCTTGGGCTGGTTGGGATGCCGTCAATCAGGTTTTCTTGACGGCCGACGAAGTGTATACAGAAACACAAACGGCCGTTTACAAGAGCACCGTCTACTATCCTGCTGGTTTCGATGGCACTACCTGGCATGATGGCAGCCCCTTCACAGCGGCCGACATCATCATGACTATCATTACCCGATTTGATGTTGCCAACGAAGAAAGCCCATACTATGATCCGGCCGAAGCGCCTCGCTTTGGGCAGTTCTTGCAGACCTTCAAAGGCGTAAGAATTATCTCGACGGATCCTCTGGTTATCGAGCATTACGGCGATGACGTGGCTCTGGACGCCGAAAACAGTATTGTCACCTGGTGGCCAAACTCGACCTATCAATACAGCGACGCCGCCTGGCACAACATGGCCGCCATGCTGCGCCTGCAAGAGAACGGCACCACTGCCCTCCACACAGGCACAGCCACTGACAAAGAAATCGAACGCGTGAGCTTGCTCTCTGGTCCATCCATCGCTCTCCTTACCGAACAATTGGCTCTTTCGGCTGAAGAAGGGTTTGTCCCCTACGCGCCAACCCTGGGTCAATTCATCACAGCAGAAGAGGCCGCTGCCCGGTATGCTAACTTAGCCACCTTCGGCCAACGCTACGGCAACTACTACATCGGTACCGGCCCCTACTTCCTGCAAGGCGTCTTCCCAACTGAAAAACAGGCTATCTTGAAGCACTTTGATGCTTACCCTGATCCGGCCGATCGCTTCTCTCAATTCTCTGCACCGGCAACGGCCGTGGTTGAAATTGACGGCGATAGCCGTGTCACCATCGGTCAAGAGGCCTCGTTTGATGTTTTCATCGAATACTTCCTCGGCGCCTACGCAGTTGACGACATCAAATCAGTTACTTACCTGCTCTTTGATGCCTCCGGGGAACTGGTTGCACAAGGTGAAGCTGAAGCTGTGGAAGATGGTCTGTGGCAGGTTGTCCTTGATGGCGATGCAACCGGCGCATTGAGCGAAGGCTCCAGCCGCCTGGAAGTTGTCGTTGTCTCCCAATTGACAGCCTTACCGGGACTGGCTCAGTTCCCATTTGTAACAACTCCCTAATCCGGGTCCACTTTTGTTGGTAGAGCAGAAGAAACGTTCTTTTGCAGCTACCGACAAAATGTTGCTTGCCTAAGATAGGATTGGAAGCAGCGAAGGCTGCTTCTAATCCAACACTGTCAGGTTAGAGGCAGCGAAGGCTGCCTCTAACCTGACAGTGTTGTTCCACAAGCGAGTTGGTCAATAGGCAAATATGCAGGATTGTGTAATGGTCAACTGGTCGCGCCACCTTTGGGTAAAATGGGCATGGTTCAATTAAGGCGATATGTGCTTTACAAATTTAGCAAAAAAGCGTGTCATGCTGAGGTCCCCCGAAGCATCCCCCTCCTCTGCTGGGAGCGGGATGCTTCGCTCCGAAGACTCCGCTCAGCATGACAATTCAGCGTCAATTTGTGAAGAAGATGTTTCGCTCGATGAACCATGCCGTAAAATGTCAGAGTATGCCCGTCACCAGTATAATTTCAGCAGTTCTCAATCTGAAATTAAATGAAAGAATCAAGGGGATAACTCCAACCCATCTATCATAAAAGCAAACAAGGCATCCCAACTATCGAAAACGATATAGCGAGTTAAGGCTTTGAGATCGTTGAAAAAAGTGCGCCGTACAACTAACGTATCTCGTAAGAGACGATAAGCCTTGTTGAGCAAGTGCTGGGCTGTATGAGTCAGAAAAGCCAGAATATTGAGCGAGAAAAGACATTAGACAAATGATTCAGCCCATGACCAAAATTGTGTTCTAGATTGTAACCTTTGGTCTTGAGGACATTGATGTTTTCATTTTCAACCTTCCAGCGTGTACGCCCCCTCTTAGCTAAAGAAGTCACATTCTTGAGCGTGACCTGATGGCTGGTAATCCAAGCATTATGAAAGATCTGTTCGCCAGTGCCTTCATGGGTAATGGTTAACTCTAACCAGTTGACCAACATAGCATCCTCGCCCGCCCGTAAGGGTATCTGGTTGACAAAGCGATAGGACCAGATTTCCCCATGTCGGCCATTCCAAAAGCGTTCTTGCATGGTCTCTAAACCCGCGACACCAGCCAGAGAGTCTACCCATTGATAAAGGGTGGGATGGGAATCAGGTTTGCAGACAAAGATAAAGAATTGTTGATAGGTTTGGTCAATTAACTGACACAGCGGCTGGTTAGCGTACAAATCATCACCCAGAAAGGTCACACTTTGGGCCTCAAACTGACCCTGATGCTGCCTTAACCAGCGCTTAACTGCGGTTCGTTCACAATCTTGCTTCTCATGTCCATCTTGAGGCACAATAAACTCTGGTGGTAGTGATAGGACATGGGGCGAATCAGGTTTGACGATGACGGGCATAATGGCACTGTGATAATAGTGGGTTGTGCCGTTGCGGTCTTGGCGTGTGCTACACTTATCACAATGGATTTTCTCTGAGGAATGAAAGACAACTCCATCAAAGGGGATCAGATAAGTGCTTTTATAATCCTGAAAGTTCACCAAACAACCACTTTGCTTTAATTCCCCATGAATCCAAGAGAAATCTCCATGAAAGTGGTCAGGTGTCACTGGGTCTAGCAAGTTTCGTATCTGATTGTCACTGGGTATCTTGCTGACGCCAAACAAAGTTCCTGCGTTGTCTTGACCTTTACGTTGATTCATATCCCGCTGGTGGGCTAAAAATGAAGCGGATTGCATAAAAAAGACGCTGTAGGCTGACAACGCAGCATCGGCTACCTCGTATTTAGTGTTGTTATTGGGTTTCCGGTAGTCTGGCAACTTGCGCCAGGATTCTTGAAAATGTTCCATGATTTTATCTAGTGATAGTGCGTGGCTCATGTTTTCTCCTTTGGGCAAATGCCTGACACTATCACTTTTTGCCCTTCATGTCACTAGTTTTTCAGATTGAGAACTGCTGGTATAATTTTTGACCAGTAGCAAATGTGCGGGATATAGGCGATAATTGTTGGGGAATCCTGGTGACCAATCGTATTGCTATTCAGAAAACTCTTTTCCTGCGGTTGTAGGGCGATTTTCTAAATCGCCCAGATGAAGATTTCTCAGGACACCCATATGTTATGTTTTGCAAATCGCTCAACAATGCCGCCATTTGTCAATCAGGTTCTGTACGTGAGTAGTTTGTCCTAACCCATAAGGAGATGGTGCAAGAACGTGACTCAAGAAGCCTTACCTTTTGATAAAGATACTCTGTCCGAAAACGTTGCCCAATCGGCGCGTAAGGCAAATGTTAATTCATTGGTGCGTTTACTTCGCTACACCGCTGTAAGGGTCGTGGCGCTCTTTTTTACAGTGGTTATAGGCGTTTACTTTACGGTATTGGTGGCCAATATGGGCGGTCATGTTGACAAGATCCGTCAAGCCCAAATCCGTGAAGAAGTCTTAACATCGTATTCGGCCGACATTCAATTTCAACGGCTTCCCCAAGACGAGCGCGCGAGTATCATTGCGGCGCAAATAGCAATTCGGGAGGCTCAGTTTGGCCTGGATCAGCCGTTTGTCATACGCAGCTTTCGTTATTTATGGAATGCGATCACCCTAAACCTGGGGTTTTCTGACAATATGAGCAGCGACAGCGGTTCACGCTTAGTCAGGAATATTATTCTGGAACGTTTACCCTCCACATTATTGCTTTTCGGCACGGCAAACCTGCTCCTTTTCTTTATAAGTTTGTTCATGGGCTTAGGACTGTCACGGCGATATGGCAGTCTCCCCGACAAACTTGTCATAGGCCTGGCGCCAACTTCAGCGGCGCCAGGCTGGTTTTATGGGTTATTCCTCATTCTTATTTTTGCAAGTTTATTGAGATGGCTGCCCTTTGGGGGCATGGTTAGCACACCGCCGCCCGATAATCCCATTGATTACGCGCTCAGCCTATTAAAGCACATGATCTTGCCCGTAACTGCCACTCTAATGAGCGCCATATTTTTGACAGCCTATAATTACCGCACCTTCTTTCTAATTTATTCCAGCGAAGATTACGTGGAAATGGCCAAAGCCAAGGGACTACCGAACGGTATGATTGAGCGCCGATATATTCTCCGCCCCACCTTACCAACCATTATCACCAACTTTGCTTTGCTGCTTATCTCATTGTGGACAGGCGCCATCATTCTGGAAACAGTATTCAACTGGCCGGGTATCGGTCAGCTTTACTTCCGCGCTATCGGCCTCTTCGATACCCCTGTGATTTTGGCTAACGTTGTTGTATATGCCTACCTTCTGGCGCTAACTGTCTTTTTATTGGACTTTATTTATGCATTGGTTGACCCGCGCGTGCGTATTGGCGAGGGAGGTAAAGGTCAATGAAAAAGGTCGCTTCTTTTTTTCAGCAGATCGGTCGTTACCCTTCAGCGGTGATTGGCATGGTCATTATCGGCTTTCTTCTTGTCGTGTCAATCGTCACGCCAATTGCCCTGCCATATAGCGAGGCCATCCGGTTGTGGCGTGGCGGTGAGGATGTTTGGCGGGAATCGCCCAGTTATGCCTGGCCTCTCTGGTACAATTGGTTTACCAGTCGTGACTTACCCGCGACCATTGCATTTAGAAGTGCGGAGGGCGATGGAGACAAAACGATCGAGCGTCTATCAGAAAGTACTCGTGAAGTCCTCTTTGTGTATGAGTTTGACTTTCCCTACGATGAATTCCCCCCAGAGCTGATTCTGTACTCCAGCGCACAATATGTGTCGAAACAGCCCCATGTTGAATTGACCTGGTTTACACCTGACGATCGCGAGATTCGCATTGGCGAGTTCTCCTCGTCGTCATCTTCTTCCTTCCGCTTTGGGCAAGATAGTCGTTTGCAGCGTCGGCTGGAGCGCGAAACGGGAATTACCGACATTACTGCAGAAAAAGGGCTGTTTGATGATCCATCGAAAGAGGGCCTGCAAATTTTGCAGGGAACATACCGGCTTGAAGTTACAGCGCTGCTTTTTGAGGAGAATTCAGATATTGACACCACGTTTGTGAGTTATGGCCTGGTACACGGCCTGGCCGGAACCGACCACCGGCGGCGAGACCTGATGGTGGCTTTGCTATGGGGCACACCGATTGCTATGGCTTTTGGTTTGCTGGCAGCCCTCGGCACAACGGTCACCACCATGACTATCGCGGCGACTGGAGTCTGGTTTGGCGGTTGGCTTGATGGGACTATTCAGCGGCTAACAGAGGTGAATGCCATTATTCCAGTGCTACCTATTCTGATTATGGTAGGAACCTTTTATTCCCGAAGTATCTGGCTGATGCTGGGGATAGTCATCCTTTTGAGTATTTTCGGCATATCCATAAAACAATACCGCGCGATCTTCTTGCAAGTTCGAGAATTACCTTATATTGACGCGGCGCGGGCATATGGAGCGGGAAACATGCGCATTGTCTTTCGTTACATGGTTCCGCGTGTCCTGCCACTTACCATCCCCCAAATCGTTATTTTGGTTCCTGGGTTCGTGTTCCTGGAGGCGTCATTGGCCGTTCTGGGCCTGGGCGATCCCATTTTGCCAACCTGGGGCAAAATTATTCAGGACGCTAATTCACAGGGCGCGTTGTTTAACGGGTTGTATTACTGGATTTTGCAGCCAGCCGGCCTGTTAATGTTAGCCGGTCTTGGTTTCGCCATGGTTGGTTTCTCCCTTGACCGTATCTTCAATCCCAGATTGCGGGAGCTTTAAATAACATGATTGAAAAAGGCAACGAACTTTTGACGGTAAAAGGGCTGCGTTTGCACTTTAAGACAAGCAGAGGCCCGGTTCAAGCTGTTGACGGTGTTGATTTTGATTTACCCCGTAATGAGGCAACAGTCATTCTTGGTGAGTCGGGTTGTGGCAAAAGCTCAATGGCAAAAGCGATGCTGCGCCTTTTGCCGCGTAATGTGGACAGGTATGATGGCGAAGTGTACTTGTATGGTCAAGACATCATGAAGCTCAACAACGAGGCTTTTCGCAAGGAAATTCGCTGGAAAAAAATCTCCATGGTACCCCAGGCGGCGATGAATGCGCTGAATCCGGTGATGCGGATAGGTGATCAAGTCGCTGAACCGGCGATGGTACATTTGGGTCTGAGCAAGAAGGATGCGCTTACCCAGGCGCTGCGTATGTTCGCCCAGGTTGGGGTTCCGGCGGACTTTCTTCACCGGTATGCTTTTGAGCTAAGTGGGGGTATGCGGCAGCGGACCGCATTGGCTATGGCCCTGGTCACGCTGCCTGACCTGGTAATTTTGGACGAGCCGACGTCGGCCCTCGATGTTTTGACCCAAGCCGGGATCATGAATTTGATGAAACGCATCAAAAAAGAGATGGAGACTAGCTTTATCTTGATTACCCACGATATCGCAACGTCGAGCGAATTGGCTGATAACGTGGCAGTTATGTATGCCGGGCAAATTGTTGAAGTTAGTGACGCCCGTCGTTTCTTTGCTGGGCCGCTGCATCCATATTCAAAAAAGCTGATGGCCAGTGTGCCTCGCCTGCGCGAAACGGTCGAACCTGATTTTATAGTCGGACAGCCGCCCAGTTTGTTAAATCCACCAACCGGCTGCCGTTTTGCGGCCCGCTGCCCCGCTCGTTTTGAGAAGTGCGATCAAGAGCCTCCAGTAACTATTCAAGAGGGTGATCGCCAGGTGAAATGTTGGCTTTATGACTAGTAGCCGTATTCCGTATTCCGTAGGCCCTAAGCCACCACCAACGGAAAATGGCACACGGACTTCGGCTTACGGCTACCGGGTCCTGTAAGAGATTACGTTCCATCAAGATCTGACAGGTTAGGGAAGAAACGAATAATTATGAGCGACACACACGACGATTCAAAGAGTATTGGGCATGAAGATGGGCAGCCACTCCTGCAAATTCAGGATTTACACGTTTGGTATGAGTTGAAGCGCTTTGGTTTCGGTCATGCTGGCTACGTGCGTGCGGTGGATGGCGTAAACTTTAATTTGAAGCAGGGTGAAGCAATGGCTTGCGTGGGTGAGAGCGGCTGCGGCAAGTCGAGCTTGATGAAAACGATTTTGGGCCTGAACAAACCCACAAAAGGCGGCATTGTATTTGATAACGCACAGTTAACTGAAATGCGCGGCGAGGAACTACGCCTCTATCGGTCAAAAATAGGTTATATACAACAGGATCCGTATGGCGCGCTGCCCACGTTTATGTCTGTGCAGCGTATTTTGGAAGAGCCGTTGATTATTAACGGCGTCAAGGACAAAGAGGAGCGATTGGTCCGTGTTCGCCGAGCATTGGAAGAGGTTAAGCTGACGCCAGTTGATGAGGTATTGTCGAAGTTCCCACACATGCTTAGTGGTGGACAGCAGCAGCGGGTTGTTATCGCTCGTGCCATGATCATGGAGCCAAAACTCCTTGTGGCCGATGAGCCGGTGTCTATGCTGGATGCTTCGGTGCGTGTGGAGATTTTGCGCCTTTTGCGTAATTTGCAGGAAACTCATAATCTGGCGGTCATCTACATCACCCATGATCTTTCTACTGTCCGCTACTTTTCTGAATATATTTTTGTTATGTATGCTGGCGAGATCGTTGAATTCGCTAAGATGGAAGATTTACTAAATGATCCGAAGCATCCATATACCTTGGCGCTCTTGGAAGCATCTTCTGACCCCGACGCCGACAATGCGTTGGTCATGCGGGAGATCCCGCGAGGAGAACCACCAAGTCTGGTGAACCCGCCAACTGGCTGCCGCTTCAACCCGCGCTGCCCGCATGTGATTCCTGGAACTTGTGACGTAAAACGGCCGCCTGACTTTATCGTTACCCCTGAACACAGGGTGGCCTGCTGGTTGTATGAGTGATAGGAGGGTAACGATGATTAATCGGCTGGTTGTGCTTGGTTTTGTTCTGGTTTTAACTGGCGCTGTGCTGCCGTTTCTGATTATTGTTGGCGTTTTGCCATCTACCTTTTTGTTGAATTTCATCGCGTTTGCCACTTCGGTTTGCGGTATCTTTCTGGGCGTGTTGGGGACGGCAACTTTTGTTGGCGAAGAAAGACGCAAAGGCGATTGGCGCAATCGTAATTAGGCATGGCGCGGTGGGTCTGTTGCGCATAAGGGCATACTTGGCATTTGGCGCTGCTGAGGTGTTTGGTGTGCCCTGCTTTCTGAGATTAATAGATACCGATAAGTAAGAGTTATTGGTATCTATAATAATCCGAGTTATAATGCTGTCATACCGTGAGCGAGGCGCACTTGATGGCTGAAGACGACACAGGATTGACAGTAAAAGAGAACCATCGCCTGGCGCGGCAAGGTGATCTGGCTTTTATTGGCGTGGCGGCGAATCAGGCAGCGGCCCACTACAGTTTTGCCGATTACCGGCAGCGCCGGGCGAAAAAGACAATTCGCACACAAACGGCCGCTTTGCTCTTATGGGTGCAATATCTGGAATACATTGGCGCAGCGACCCGTCTTCTGGCCGATGCGGCAACCTGGGCTGACGGGTGTTTTACACCGCGGCAGCAGCGCGAATCGGCACGATATGCAGAAACGCAGGCTGTCGCCCTGCCCCAGATATGGGCGGCGGCTTACTGCCAAAACACGCCGGCCGCCTGGGAAGGCATTACTTGGGGTTTGGTTGAAGGTTATGTTAAGTGGTTGCTGACCCAAGGCTACAGCATCGCCACCGTGAATAACCGCCTGTCGGCCATTAAGGTGTACACACGTCTGGCTGCCAAAGCCGGCGTCATTACGCCTGCCGAGCAGGCGCTTATCCGGGAAGTGCGCGGTTATGGCGCAACTGAAGGCAAGCGGGTGGACGAAGTCCGCGAACAGACCAGAGTGGGATACAAGAAAGAAACGGCCGTTGTCCTGACCGCCCAACAAGCCAGCCAACTGAAGAAAAAGCATCCAACCACCCCCCAGGGCATCCGTGACCGGCTGATGATTGCTCTATTTTTGGACCTGGGACTGCGCGCCAGCGAAGTGGCTGGGCTGAGGGTGGAAGACCTGGCAGAACGTGGCTACGCCACCGTGCACCGCCAAAAAACGGACACGACAGACCGCATGAAGTTATCGGCCGACATCATGCAGGCTTTGCAAGATTATCGGCCATTTTTGCGCCAAAGTGGTATCCTACTGCGTGGGAGCCGCAAGAATGGGCAGTTAACAGATGAAGTGATGTCTGTGCGCGCCATAGGTAGTCGCATCAAGTTGTTGGGGCGAGATATTTTGGGTGTGTGGGAACTGAGTCCCCACGACCTGCGGCACACCTGGGCGACACAGGCGGCCAGGAACAGCAGCCCTTTTGTGCTGCGCGATGCTGGCGGTTGGTCGAATATGCAGACGCCCAGCCGCTACGTCGAACGAGCGGAAGTGGTAAACGAGGGCATCGAACTGGATTATTGAGCGGTGGTTGGGTACAACAGATGCAGCATCTCTTTTTGGTTCGTCATTCAGCGGTGATGGTAAGGCCGCGTATTCCGGTGGCAGAATGGGCGCTTTCGGGCAACGGCCGTTCCCTCTGCCACACTCTGGCCCAAACATTGGCTGCCCACCCCACCCCACCAACCCGCATCATTACCAGCCTGGAACGCAAAGCGGGAGAGACTGGCGAAATCCTGGCCGCTGATTGGAATATACCCTGTCAAGCCAAGCCAGGATTGCATGAACACGAACGACAGAGCACGCCTTTCTTCACGGATCAAGCCGCGTTTGCGACGGCCGTTTCCCAATTCTTCTCCCATCCGAACAAACTGGTGCTGGGTGAGGAAACGGCCGTTGCCGCCTTCAACCGGTTCGATACGGCCGTGCGCCAACAAATCGCCGCTTACCCCAATGATACCCTGGCCCTTGTTACCCACGGGACCGTGCTGAGTCTGTTCATCAGCCGCTATAACGGTTTCATTGAACCGTTTTCTTTCTGGCAATCCCTCACCATGCCCGCCGCCTTTTTGATGACACTCCCCAATCTCTGTCTCAAGACCTCCTTTCTGGTCCAACCTTATAGCAGCTGAATGCAAACAGGCAAAGGAGCAAAAAGGCGTATGCCTTGCCTCCCGCCTGTCTCGCCCCTCTTTGTCCCCATTGGGCGAGACGGCGCGGGAAAATGCCGTTCGGCGCGGCTGCTGCCTGTCTGCGCCGTCCCGCCCCTACTGTCACACCAGGGCAAATTGAAAATTGCTGGCCGAAAGTCCATGTTTTTTCTGTCCGTGAGGAAGTTGGTATAATAACGATGTGTGTCGCTCAACCAACCTGGAGCCTGACATACGGACTATTCTGTCGAACGTTCACACCCCACAAATTTCCCGTACATTTTAGGAGGTATACATGTCCGAAGAACGTATAAAAGTCACCTATTCAACCCTGGCCAGCCCTAATCCCAGACTGCATCAACTCTATGAAGAAGCAGTTGAACGAGCAAAAGCCAACTTTGGCAAAAACTATCCCCTGTTCATCAACGGCGAAGAGCGCTTTGCCGAAAAGTCGTTTGCCAAGCGCAGCCCCATCAATCTTGATTGGGTGATGGGTCATTTTCAATATGGCACAGAGCAAGATGTGGAAGACGCCATCGCCGCCGCCAAAGCCGCTTTTCCCCACTGGAGCGGACTGCCCTGGCAAGAGCGCATCGCCATCATGCGTAAAGCGGCCGATCTGATCAGCGACCGTCTCTTCGACATGGGGGCCAACATGAGCCTGGAAATCGGCAAAAATCGCCTGGAAGCGTTGGGCGACGTGGAGGAAACGGCCGATCTCATCCGCTATAACTGCGACGCCATCGAGAAAAACAACAATTTCAGCTTCGATCTTCTGGCCGAAAGCGACAAACACCACAACCGCAGTGTCCTCAAGCCCTACGGCGTCTGGGTGGTCATTTCTCCCTTTAATTTCCCCGGCGCGTTGGCCGGTGGTCCGGCCGGCGCAGCGCTCATCGCCGGTAACACCGTTGTCTTAAAACCGGCTACCGACACGCCACTAACCGCCTGGTTCCTCACCGAATGTTTCCGCGACGCTGGCGTCCCGGCGGGCGCGTTCAACTTCATCACCGGCAGCGGCCGGGTGGTGGGCGAAAAATTAGTAACGCATCCAGATGTGGCGGGCATCACTTTCACCGGCAGCTATGACGTGGGGATGCACATTTTACGGACGTTTGCCAACGGCCGTTACCCCCGTCCGGTCATCGCTGAAATGGGTGGCAAAAATCCGGTCATCGTCAGCAAAAAGGCTGACCTGGACAAAGCCGCTATGGGTGTGATGCGTTCCGCCTTTGGCCTGCAAGGCCAGAAATGCTCCGCCTGCTCCCGCGTCTACGTCCACGCCGACGTCAAAAACGCTTTCATGGACAAACTCCTGGCGCTGACCAAAGAAATCCACGTCGGCGACCCCACTAACAAAGAAAATTGGATGGGACCGGTAGCCAACAAAGGCGCCTTCGACGATTACATGCAGTTTGTGGCCGACTTGCGCGCCGCTGGCGACATTGTGTTTGGCGGCGAGGCGCTGCCCGGCAATGGCTACTTTGCCGCCCCGACCATCGTGGACAATCTGCCCCACGATCATTATCTGTGGAAGCAGGAAATGTTCCTGCCCATCGTTACTGTCCACCCCTTCACTGACCTGGAAGATGCAATGGCCAAAGCCAACGATGTGGAATACGGCCTGACGGCCGGTTTCTTCAGCGAAGATGACGCCGAAGTACAGTGGTGGTTGGACAATATCGAGGCCGGCGTTTTGTATGTTAACCGCGCTTCGGGCGCGACCACCGGCGCATGGCCTGGCTACCAATCCTTTGGCGGTTGGAAAGGCAGCGGCTCCACCGGCAAAGCGGCCGGCAGCTTCTACTACATCCAACAGTATATGCGCGAACAAAGCCAGACTATTGTGGCGTGATGCCCGTTAACCGTATTTCGTAGTCCGTGATCCATCCGCGCACGGACTACGAAATACGGAATACGGAAGACGGTTTTTCGCATCACGATCAATGTGACGTATGACCAACAAACTCATCTCCATGCAGCAAGCGGTAAGCCAGTACGTGCAAGACGGCGATGTGGTGGCGATTGAAGGCTTTACCGCATTCATCTGTTTTGCCGCCGCCCACGAGATTATTCGCCAGGGCAAGCGCGACCTGACCCTGGCGCGCATGACGCCGGACCTGGTGTATGATCAGATGATCGCCGCCGGGGTGGCCAAAAAACTGATTTTTAGTTACCTGGGTAATCCGGGCGTGGGCAGCCTGTATGGCATTCGCCGGGCAGTAGAGAAAGGCATCCCACGGCCGTTAGAAATCGAAGAATATTCCCACTTTGGCATGGTCGGGCGTTACATTGCCGGGGCCAGCAAGCTACCCTTTTTCCCCTTACGCAGCTACACCGGCAGCGACATGGCCGCCGCCAACCCGCTCATCAAACAAGTAGACAGCCCCTATGGCGATGGCCCTATCGCCGTTGTGCCGCCGCTGAATCCCGACGTGGCTTTCCTGCACGCCCAACGCGCCGACGCCCAGGGCAACACCCATCTGTGGGGGCTGCTGGGAATGCAAAAAGAGGTCGCCTTTGCCGCCAAAAAAGTCGTCATTGTGGTGGAAGAAATCGTAGACGAGGCGGTCATCGCCCGTGACCCCAACCGCACCTTAATCCCCGGCCTGGTGGTAGACGCGGTCGTCCATGAGCCGTATGGCGCGCATCCCAGCTACGTCCAGGGTTACTACGATCGGGACAACGCTTTTTATCTGGATTGGGCCGAAAGCTCTGGTGACCAGGCAGCGACCGAGGCCTGGTTGCAGCAGTGGGTCTACAACGTGCCTGACCGCGCCGCTTATCTGGCGCAGTTGGGCCAGGAACGGCTGGACAGCCTGGCGCCTGGTGAATTGTTGGCGGAACCGGTGAATTACGGCCGCTACACCTGAGCCTGATTGTCGCAATAGTTACAGTCTGTTGTTTTCACCCAACCCCCTTCGACCAGACAAACGCCTGGCCGAATACAAACCTTGAGGGGAATAGAGAGATGATTCAATACCCCACACTGCCCGATGGGGCTGTAGACGCTATCCTCCATGCCTATCATGGCGATCCATTCTCTGTGTTAGGACCCCATGATTACGAAAACGGCCTGATTGTACGCGCCTTTTTGCCCTTTGCCTCCGCCGTATCCCTGCTGCCAGCCGACAAAACCGCCGCCCTGCCCATGAACAAATCCCATGAAGGTGGCTTGTTTGAGGTGTACCTGCCCGGCAAACAGCTACCCTATGATTATCAGCTTCAGGTGGTGGCGTATGCCGGCGAAACCCAGGTGCTGGATGATCCGTACAATTTCCCGCCGGTTCTCTCCCATTTCGACGAACACCTGATGGCTGAAGGCACGCATATGCAAATTTACACCAGGTTGGGGGCGCATCTAACCACCGCCAACGGCCGTTCTGGAGTCTATTTTGCCGTGTGGGCCCCCGACGCCATTCGCGTCAGCGTGGTCGGCGAGTTTAATGCCTGGGACGGCCGTCGCCACCCCATGCGCTTCCACCACGACACCGGCGTCTGGGAGCTGTTTGTCCCTGGTTTAGGTGAAGGCGTTCTCTACAAATACGAAATCAAAACCCGCTACCAGGGCTATATCGTCACCAAAAGCGACCCGGTTGGCTTTTTCGCCGAACTGCGCCCCAAAACCGCTTCCATTGTCTGGGACATCAACAAATACCAGTGGCAAGACGCCCAATGGCTGGCTGACCGACCGCAGCGCAACGGCCTGAACGCACCCATCAACATCTACGAAGTCCATCTTGGCTCCTGGCAGCGCAAAAACATCTGGGAATGGCTCACTTACAAAGAGCTGGCCGAGACGCTCGTGCCCTACGTCCAGAAAATGGGCTACACCCACATCGAACTGCTGCCGGTGGCCGAGTATCCCTTCGATGGCTCCTGGGGCTACCAGGTGACAGGCTACTTCGCCCCCACCAGCCGCTTTGGCACACCCGACGATTTTCAGGCGTTTATAGACACCTGCCATCAGGCCGGGCATTGGTGTTATCTTGGACTGGGTTCCGGCCCACTTCCCCACCGATGAACATGGCCTGAGTTTCTTCGACGGCACACATCTATACGAACACGCCGATCCGCGCCAGGGAGCGCATCCCGATTGGGGCACACTGATTTTTAATTACGGCCGTACCGAAGTCCGCCAATTCCTCATCAGCAACGCTCTCTTCTGGCTGGACAAATATCACATAGACGGCCTGCGCGTAGACGCTGTGGCCTCCATGCTTTACCTGGACTTTTCCCGCGAACCGGGCCAGTGGGTTCCCAACCGCTACGGCGGCCGCGAAAACCTGGAAGCCATCGAATTTATTCGCATGTTCAACCAGCGTTTGCACGAATCCTACCCCGACGTGCTGACCATCGCCGAAGAGTCCACCGCCTGGCCCGGCGTTACTCGCCCGGTGGCCGACGGCGGCCTGGGTTTCGACCTGAAATGGAACATGGGCTGGATGCACGACACCCTGGAATACATCAAAAACGAACCCATCCACCGCGCCTACCACCACGGCATGTTGACCTTTTCTCTGCTTTACGCCTTCAGCGAACATTTCCTGCTGCCCTTCTCGCACGATGAGGTGGTCCACCTGAAACGCAGCATGTTGGACAAAATGCCCGGCGATGTCTGGCAGCGCTTTGCCAATGTGCGCCTGTTATACGGCTACCAATACGGCCACCCCGGCAAAAAATTAACCTTCATGGGCGGTGAGATTGGGCAGTGGCGCGAATGGAGCGAAGAGCGCAGCCTGGATTGGGCGCTGGTCGAATCGGGGGCCGACGACGGCCGTCACGCCAAGCTGCAGACCTACGTCGCCGACCTAAACCACCTATACAAAACCCAACCCGCCCTTTACGAAGAGGATTACTCCTGGGATGGTTTCACCTGGATTGACTTCCAGAACAACCAGATCAGCGTATTGGCTTTTGCCCGCCACGCGCCACAAAGCGGCGAAACTATCCTGGTGGTCTGCAACTTCACCCCTGTTGTGCGCCAGAATTACCGCTTAGGTGTTTTGCAAGAAGGCAGCTACCAGGAAATTCTAAACAGCGACGCCGAAAAATATGGCGGCAGCAATGTGCTGAATCCCGGCGCTCTGGGCAGCACTCCTACCCGCTGGTACGACCAGCCTTACTCTATCGAACTGACCTTGCCGCCGCTTGGGGTAATCTATCTCAAGAAAGTGGATTAAACAGCAAAAGCTGACAGGTCTTGCACACCTGTCAGCTTTGCCTGAAAGCCCATGCCAGAATCACACCGCTTGTACCCACTGCTGTTTACCCCGGTTCTGAAGGATTATGTTTGGGGCGGACGCGGCCTGGAAACAAAATTGGGGCGGCCGTTACCCCCCGGTATCATCGCCGAAAGCTGGGAAATCGCCGCTCATCCAGATGGGGCATCGGTGGTGGCTAACGGCCGTTTCGCCGGTCTAACCCTCACCCAACTGCACCAGCAGCTTGGCCTGGACCTTATCGGCGTCCACAACGACTGGGCGCAGCAGCGCCAAAAATTCCCGCTGCTCATCAAACTGCTAGACGCCAACGACGCCCTCTCGGTGCAAGTTCATCCCAACGACGACTATGCCCTGGCCCACGAAGGCAATGAATTGGGCAAAACGGAGATGTGGGTGGTGCTGCAAGCGGCCCCAGACGCGGCCGTCATTCTGGGTCTCAGCCGCCCAACCACGCCGGCCGAATTTCGCGCCGCCATCGAGTCTGGCGACCTGTCGCCTTACCTGCACCGCATCCCCGTGCAGGCTGGCGACGTGGTCTGCGTGCCCAGCGGCTCGCTTCACGCCATTCTCGGCGGCCTGCTCATCGCCGAAATCCAGCAAAACTCCAATACGACTTACCGGGTGTATGATTGGAACCGGACGCAAAATGGCAAGGCACGGCCGTTGCACATAGACCGCGCCCTGGACGTGATCAACTTCCAACAAATCCAACCCCCCCTCTGCCAGCCAGAGCCGTTGACCGAACCGGCAGCGGTAGTCGGCGTGCGCCGCTGGCGCTTGTGCCAAAACCGCTATTTTGTCACCGAACGGGTGGAGATGGACGCCGGAGCGACCTACCAGGGAACCTGCGATGGCCGCAGCCTGGAGATTTGGGGGCTGCTTGATGGGGATGTAGCCATCAATACGGTGGGGTTAACGGCCGTGCGCTTCGCCCTGCTGCCCGCTGCTCTGGGCGATTTTGTCATTCAGGCCCACGTGCCATCCACCCTGCTGCGCACCTACGTCCGCTCCCCCCACTGACAACCGCCATCACACCGTAAACCGATTTGCCCGACTAAACCCCTGGCTGAGAACGGCCGTTAAATTGTCCCCACGCCGCACCAGGTAAGCCATCATGCCGCTGCTTTGCAGCAGCGCCGCCAGCGTGGCTCCAGAACGACGGCCGCCAAACGATTCCGGATCAATCAACACCGTCACCAGCCGCAGCCCGCGCCGTGACAACTGCCGGGCAGACGTGGCCCACGCTTCTTGCGCCGTTGGCGTCACCACAATCAACGTCGTGCCCCGCGGGAACAGGTAAGATTCGGCGTGCAGCATATCGGCCAGCGGCACGCGCCCCTGCGCCCGCAGCACCGACAGCGTTTCCAGAATGCGGTTAATTTGCCGCTCGCCCCGGTCGGGCTGCACCACTTCATTAGACTGTCCATACGCCAACATCCCCACGGCCCGGTTATTGCGTAAGAAATGCTGCGCCAACGAGGCCGCCACCGTAACCGTATATTCCTCGGTGGCGTCTGGCAGCGCAAAATCCTCCAGGCTCAACCAATCCAACAGGTCGGGCGGCCGTTCTTCGACAGGAGGCGGCTGCTGGCGCGGCGCGATGTGGCCGAAGACGGCCATGTCCGGCACAATCCAGATGTCGGCCATGGGGTCTAATTCAAACTCTTTGACGATGAGGCGGTCGCGGCGGGCAGTGCTGCGCCAATGAATACGGCCAAAACTGTCGCCGGGCGCATAATCGCGCACGCCAGAGGCGTTGGTGGTGATATATTGTGTGCGGCGGCGCAGGGCGTCGCCACCGGGCAGCAGGCCGATCGGCAGCGTAAACTGATAGATGTCGAAAGTCAGCGGATAGATGACGACGTTGGACGTGGCCGCCAGGTCGCGCTGCATGGGGAACAGGCCAAAGGGATCGCTGGTGCGCAAACGGATGGGGCCTAACTGGTAACGGCCGCGTTCCCGGCATACAGTGATGGTGCGCCAGGTATACGAGCCTCTTGGCCCCAGATTGCTAACCACCTGGCTGGTTCGGTGGCCCGGCACATCGGAAAAGTCGCGGATTTCCAGCCACAATTTGGGCAAAATGCTGGTATTGCGAATGGTGAAGCGCTCTTCTAACGGCCGTCCCACCTGGGTACGCCGCACTCTGGTAGCCCGCGACAGATAGACCCAATTCAGGTTCACCCACGCCCAGAAAAAAGAGAGGATCAACAGCAGGCCCAGCATGTAGGCCAGGTCGAACAGAATGTCGCGGCCGGTGGCCAGCCCGCCAATCAAGGCCAGCAGCGCCAACCCAAATACGGCCGTGCGCCGCTGCTTCAACTGATTCACCAGAGACAAAGGTTAAGCCCTCGCCTTTGCGCCAGGGACCGGCGTACTGTCCAAAATGTCTTGCACAATCGCGTCTGGCTCAATGTCTTTGATGCGCGCCGCCGGACCAACAATGATGCGGTGATTAAGCGCCGCGCCGGCCAACGCCTTCACGTCGTCGGGCAGCACATAATCCCGACCAAACATGGCCGCTCGCGCCTGCCCCAGGCGATATATTGCCAGAGCGCCTCTGGAGCTGGCCCCCAGGTACACTTCCGGGTGGTCGCGCGTGCTGCGTACCAGGTCCACGATGTACTCTTTGACCAGATCGTCAATATACACTTCTTTGATGGCGGTTTGCACGGCCGTTAACTCCTCCACCGAAACCACCTGCTCCAGGCTTTCCAGGGGATGTTGGCGCTGCTGCTGCTGCAACATATCCATTTCTTCGCTTTTGCTGGCGTAACCCAGGCGAATGCGCAGCATAAAACGGTCTAGCTGCGCCTCTGGCAGCGGGAACGTGCCCTCATATTCAATCGGGTTTTGTGTCGCCAACACCATAAACGGGCTGCCCAACGGGTAGGTGTGGCCGTCCACCGTTACCTGGCGTTCTTCCATAGACTCCAACAGCGCCGATTGGGTTTTGGGTGTGGCCCGGTTGATCTCATCCACCAGCACAATTTGGGCGTGGATGGGACCAGGGCGGAACTCAAATTCGCGCGTTTTTTGGTTAAAAACGGAAACACCGATGACGTCGCTCGGCAGCATATCGGGGGTAAATTGGATGCGTTGGAATTTACACCCCACAGAACGGGCCAGCGATTTAGCCAGCATCGTTTTGCCAACGCCGGGCACGTCCTCGATGAGAATGTGGCCCTGGCACAGCAGACCCATCACCGTCAACTGTACGGCCGTGCGCTTACCAATAATCACATGCTCCACATTTTCTACAATGCGATTGGCAATTTCCTGAACATCAGCCATATAGACGCTCCTTGTGGGAAGATAACTTGCCAGAGTATATCAACTTTGTCGGGACTCCGGTACTATTTTGGTGACAATTTGGGGTCTGGCGTAGGGGAATCGTAGTGCTTTTTTCAGCGCTGGCTCACGTTTGTCCTCTTGGGCAGCGAACAGCAAGCAGGGTGTTCATAACAGACGAATTTTGGCCTGTGGTTTTTGGTCACTATTGACAAAAAAAAGAGCGGGTGGTATAGTCTCTATTATAGTTGACCTGTCAACTATTTGTCCAATGATCATCTTCGCAGCCATAACAAATGAGGTTGGTTAGTTGAGCAAAGCAGTAAGATGTTTACGGCCGTTCGCCTTTGGCGGGCGGCAGCCCATATGATTGTTATTTCCGGCAGCGCCTGTCTGGACCTTTGTGTTCAGGCGGGCGTTTTTTTATCGGTTTCCAGCCCCAGGACAGCGGCCGTTCATGGCCCCGCCCGGGGTGGAACAGGTTATCCCAGAGAAAGGAGAAGATATGAACAGGAAGGTTAAAGCAAGCTGGCGGCTTATCATGAGCGGCCTGTTGGTTTTGCTGTTATTGAGCGGCATGTTTTGGCTGCTGCGCGCCCCGGTTCAGGCGGCCGAAGAGGTAAGTTTGCCAGAACAGACAACGGCCGTCACCGACGAGGTGCGCGCTCCAGCCGCCACCAACTGGTGTGTCGCCGGTGATTTTCAGGGCTGGAACAACAACAGCACCCCCATCTACGACGACGGTTCCAACGGCGATCTGATTGCCGGTGACGGCGTTTATTCGTTGGATGTCATCCTCCCCACCGCCGGCCGCCAAGAGTTTAAGGCCGTTGAATGTGGCGTTTGGGCCAATGCGTTCCCCAGCGATAACGCCTGGTTGGTCACAGCAAACGACAGCCAGACGGTCAAACTCACCTTCGACACCAACAATTACAGCGCCAACGCTGGCGCGGTTTTCCTGCCGCAGCAAAACATTGTCAACGTCTGGGGTGATACGCTGCCGACCAGTTTTACAGCGGTTGGTCCCTGGCAGGGCTGGAACAATACGGCCGTTACCACCACCCTGAGCGACATCGGCAGCGGCATCTACCGGCTGGCTTACGAATTTGCCAACGCCGGTTCTTATGAAGCCAAAATCGTGCAGACCGGCAGTTGGGACAATCAATTTGGGACCGACGGCCGTAACAAGAATGCGCCCACCATCCCCTTTAGCACCACCGGAGCCAACCAAACAGTCATCTTCTTACTCGATGTGGTCGCCGGGCGCGTATCCATCACCCCCAACGGCAGCAGCGCCGGCGCCTGGTGCGCCGCCGGTGATTTCCAGGGCTGGAACAACGCCAGCACACCCCTGTATGACGATGGCAGCAATGGCGACCTGTTGGGTGGCGATGGCGTCTTCTCCCGCGACGTGGTTGTTGATGCGAACGGCCGTTATGAATTTAAGGCGGTGGAGTGTGGCAACTGGGACGTCGGTTTCCCCAGCAACAACGCCTGGCTGTTCACCACAGTGCCCAGCCAGACCGTCAAGATAACCTTCGACACCAACAATCACAGCGGCGATGCTGGCCTGCCCTTCCGTCCTACGCAAAACATCGTCAATGCCTGGGACGATATGCCCGCCAGTTTCACCATGGTCGGTCCCTGGCAGGGTTGGGCCAATGACAACCCGGCCACCGCCATGACTGCTTTAGGCAATGGCGCCCACATCCTGACCTACACTTTCGACGCCGGTAATTACGAAGCCAAAGCCAGCACAACCGGCGATTGGGGCAATCAGGTTGGCAGCGACGGCCGTAACATAAACGCCCCCACCATCCCCTTCACCGTCAACACCAATGGCGATGTGGTTTCCTTCTTGCTCGATGGACGCACCGGCCGACTGGCTGCCTTCATCCCCGCGCCGCTGCTGCCCCCCATAGACCCGGCGCTCATTCGCGCCCCCATCTCCCATACGGTCCAAGACGAAGTGTTCTACTTCGCCCTGACCGACCGCTATAAAGATGGCGACCCCACCAACAACACCGGCGGCATCCCCGGCGGTCCCACCGACCATGGTTACGACCCCACCGACATCAGCTATTACCACGGCGGCGATTTGTCTGGCCTGGCCGCCGCTCCTACGCTGGATTACATCGAAGGTCTGGGCGTCTCGGCCATCTGGATTACCCCCGTCTTCGAGAACAACCCCACCCAGCCAGACAGCACGGCTACCAACGGCATCGGCGCGGCCTACCATGGCTATTGGATTCTTGATTACGAAACGGCCGATCCCCACCTGGGCACAGACCAGGAATTGGTCGCCTTTATCAACGCCGCCCACGCGCGCGGCATCAAAGTCTACTTTGATTTTGTCGCCAACCACACCGGCGACCTGATCAACTACGTCGGCGGCGCGTCGGCCTACCGCTACAAGGAAGATTATCCCTACCGCGACGCCAACGGCGTGGCTTTTGACGACCGCGACTACATCTTCGGTCTTTTCCCGGCGCTGGACCCGGCCGTCAGTTTCCCCTACGTACCGCAGATAGCCCCGGCCAACGCCAACCGCAAAGCGCCGGCCTGGCTAAACAACCCCATCTACTACCACAATCGTGGCGATTCCACCTTCGCCGGGGAAAGCTCCACCTATGGCGACTTCTTCGGCCTGGACGACCTGTTCACCGAACAACCCTTTGTGGTCGCCGGATTCACCGACATCCTCACCAGCACCATCGCCACCTACGACGTAGATGGCTACCGCATGGATACCGTCAAACACGTCAACATCGAATTCTGGCAGCAGGTGATCCCGGCGGTGATGGTTTACGCCACCAACAATGGCAAGCCAGACTTCTTCATCTTTGGTGAAGTGTTTGATGGCAGCGCAGCCAATATGAGCCAGTTCACCACCCAGGGCGCGATGCCGTCGGTGTTGGATTTTGGCCTGCACGGCGCAGCCCGCAACTTCGCAGTGAACGGCGGGGCCACCGACAACCTGCGCAACCTCTACGCCAACGACGACTATTTCACCGATGCCGACAGCAATGCCTATCAGTTGGGCACGTTTGTCAGCAACCATGATGGCGGCATTGAGCGGCTGGGGCATTGGCTGCGCCAGGACCAGGGCGGCGCGTCTGACGCCGAGCTGGTGGCCCGCATGGAACTGGGACACGCCCTGCTTTTCTTTGGGCGCGGTTTCCCGGTGCTTTATTACGGCGATGAGCAAGGTTTTGTCGGCGGCGGCAGCGACAAACTGGCCCGCGAAGATATGTTCGCCAGCCAGGTTGCCGCCTACAATGGCGACCTCATCGGCACAGATGATACCGTCGCCGATGACAACTTTGACGCGACGCATCCGCTGTATCAATCGTATGCTGACCTTGCGGCCGTGCGCGACGCCCATCTGGCGCTGCGGCGTGGGGCGCAAATCCACCGCTACAGTCAGGACAGCGCCGGTATCTACGCTTTCTCGCGCATTGAACGAGGCGAGAAGGTGGAATATGTTGTGGCATTAAACAATGCCACCATCGCCCAGGCGGCGGATGTGCCGGTATATACGGCCGACATGGGCTTTACGGCCGTTTACCCCCCCACCGCCACCGTCATCACCTCCACCCAGGATGCGCTGCTGAACGTCTCCGTCCCGGCCCTGAGCGCGGTGGTCTACCGGGCCAACGCCCCACTGCCCACGCGCAGCCCGGCCGACGCGCCCGATGTCACCTTCACGACGCCAGCGCCCGACAGCACGGTGAACGGCCGTGTCGAAGTTGGCGTAAATCTCAGCGCCCCCGTCTTCGCCGAAGTCAACTTCTCGGTGAAAATTGGCGCTGGTCCCTACGAATACATCGGCACAGACAACAACGCCCCTTACCGCATCTTCTACGATGTCAGCGGCATCCCCGTGGGCACACCCCTCATCTTCCAGGCCATCGTCAACGACCTGAACGGCGGTTACAAGAACAACATCGTCAACGTCGTCGTCGGCCAGCAGTCGGTTCCCGGCCAGGAGGATTACGCCATCATCCACTACTATCGGCCGGCCGGTGATTATGGCGACTTCACCAGCAGCAACTGGGAAGATTTTTGGGGCTTGCACCTGTGGGGCGATGCCATAGACCCCAGCGAAGTCACCGAATGGACCTCACCCAAGCCGTTTGCCGGGTTCGACGACTTTGGCGCGTTTGTCGCCATCAAGCTGCAAGACATCAACCAACCGATCAACTTCATCATCCATCGCGGTAACGACAAAGACACCCCGGCCGACCGCAGCTTTGAGCCATCGGAAACGCCGGAAATCTGGCTGATCCAGGGCGATACCACCAACTACCCCTCCCGCGCCGAAGCGATGGGCGAGACATTGGTCCACTACAACCGCCCTGATGGAATCTATACCGATTGGGGTCTGCACCTGTGGCAAGACGGCGCCCCGCCCCTGACCAACTGGCCGGACCGCGAACTGCCGAGCAGCTATGACGACTTTGGCGCGGTGTACAGCATCACCACCAACATCTATCCCACTCTGGAAGTCACCCGTGGGCTGAACTTCATCGTCCACAATGGCGCGGGCGTGCAAGAACCGCAGCGCACCTACACCCCCACCGTCAACTACGAAATCTGGGTCAACTCTGGCGAGGATGATTGGTACGGCCAACAAGGCGCAGCCACCGATACGGCCACCATCCACTACCACCGCTGCCTGGGCGACTTTGGCGATTACAGCAGCAGCAATTTCAACGATTTCTGGGGCCTGCACCTGTGGACCGGCGCGCTGACGCCCACCCAGTGGACCGAACCCCTCAAACCCATCGGCCAGGATGCTTTTGGCGTGGTCTTTGAGGTTGCGCTGCAACCGGACGCCGCCTCCCTCAACTACATTCTCCATCGCGGCGACGAAAAAGACACCCCGGCCGACCAATCGTTGAATCTGGTCACCAAAGGGTACGAAATCTGGATCGTCAACGGTGATGTGGTGGATGAAAACGGCATTCGCCGCCAGATTACGTCTGAACCCATCGCCTTCTCCATCGCCAACCAGGTGTGCGCCGGAGCGACCATCGGCAACATTGACCAGCAAATGGCCCACTGGCTGACAGACAATACCATCGGCTGGAGTCCTCTGGTGGCTGCCGATCAGGTCTTCTTGCACGCCGCGCCTACCGGCGGCCTGATCCTGGACGAAAACGGTATCAGCGGTGGCGCGGTCTACACCCTGACGCAAAACGGCGTCATCGCCGGGGACATCGCCGCCAAATTCCCGCATCTGGCCGGAATCCCGGCCTGGGAGCTAGACGCGGCCGATGCGACCAACGCGCCGGAACTGCTGAAGGGGCAAATCGCCGTCTCCGCCTTTGCCGGTGGGGATTTGGTAGACGCCACCGGCTTGCAAATCCCCGGCGTGCTGGATGATTTGTACGCCGATGCCGCCTATGGCGAACAGCTTGGCCCAGTCTGGATCGGCGGCACGCCCGCCCTGAAGTTGTGGGCGCCGACGGCCAAATCGGTTACGCTGCACATCTTTGACGACGCCAATCCGGCGACGACCAGCATCACCCAGACGATGGTGTTGAACCCCGACAGCGGCATCTGGAGTCTTGTGGGGCCGCCTAACTGGAAGAACAAGTATTACCTCTACGAAGTGGAGGTGTACGTCCACAGCACCGGGGAGGTCGAACACAATATTGTCACCGACCCGTATTCGTATGGTCTGGCGATGAACAGCACGCGCAGCCAATTGGTGAATCTGGCCGATTCGGCGCTGAAGCCGGTGGGCTGGGATGCGCTGGTGAAGCCACCGCTGGTAAACCCGGAAGACATCTCGGTTTACGAAGTCCATGTGCGTGATTTCAGCGTCAGCGACCCGTTGGTGCTGCCGCAGGACCGGGGGACGTTTAAGGCGTTCACCTATATGAACAGCTATGGGATGCTGCACCTGCGCAGCCTGGCAGATGCGGGTCTGACCCATCTGCACCTGCTGCCGGTGTTCGACATCGCCACCATCAACGAGGACAAATCTACCTGGCAGCAGCCAGACTTCACCGGCGCAGACATGGGGCCGGCTTCACCCGACCAACAAGCCGCGGTAACGGCCGTTGCCGATACCGACGCCTTCAACTGGGGCTACGATCCCTTCCACTATACTGTGCCCGAAGGCAGCTACAGCACCGTGCCCACCGGAACCATGCGCATCTTCGAGTTCCGCCAAATGGTGCAGTCGCTCAATCAAAACGACCTGCGCGTGGTGATGGATGTGGTCTACAACCACACCAACGCCTCCGGCCAGAGCAGCAATTCCGTCTTGGACAAGGTTGTGCCCGGCTATTACCATCGTCTCAACGGCGTGGGCAGTGTGGAAACCAGCACCTGCTGCCAAAACACGGCCACCGAACATGACATGATGGAAAAACTAATGGTTGACTCGATTGTGACCTGGGCCAAGTATTACAAGGTAGACGCCTTCCGCTTCGACCTGATGGGCCACCACATGAAAGACGACATGCTGGCTGTGCGCGCCGCCCTGGACGCCCTGACGCTGGAAAATGACGGCGTGGATGGCAGCGCCATCTACGTCTACGGCGAAGGCTGGAACTTTGGCGAAGTGGCAAACAACGCCCGCGGCGTAAACGCGACGCAGCTTAATATGGCCGGAACGGGCATCGGCACATTCAGCGACCGTCTGCGCGACGCGGTGCGTGGTCCCAGCCCGTTTGCCAGCGGCCTGGACCTGCAAAACCAGGGCTTTGCCAACGGCCTGTACTATGACCCCAACAGCCATCCGCAGGGAGACGCCCTGGCGCGGCTGCTGCTGCTGTCTGACCAGATTCGCATCGGGCTGGCGGGCAACCTGGCCGATTACGAGTTTACAGACCGCAATGGCAACCTGGTGACAGGCGCGCAAGTGGACTACAACGGTCAGCCAACCGGCTACACGGCCGATCCGCAGGAACACATCGTCTATATCTCCAAACACGACAACCAGACGTTGTACGACATCAACGCCTACGCCCTGCCGCTGGGCACGAGCATGGCTGACCGGGTGCGCGTGCAGCAAATGGGGCTGAGCATCGTTTCGTTGAGCCAGGGCGTGCCCTTCTTCCATGCTGGCAGCGACCTGCTGCGCTCTAAATCTTTGGATCGCGACAGCTACAATTCCGGTGATTGGTTCAACAAGTTGGACTTCACTTACGCCAGCAGCAACTGGGGTGTGGGTCTGCCGGTAGCCGGGGTCAATTCGGCCAACTGGTTTGTGATGGAACCGCTGTTGAGCAACCCGGCGCTCAAGCCGAACAACGCGGCTATCTCCCAATCGGCTGCGCTGTACCAGGAATGGCTGGCGATTCGCAGCAGTTCGCCGCTGTTCCGGCTGACAACCGCCGCCGACGTGCAGGCGCGTCTGACCTTTGAAAATGTCGGCCCCAACCAGATTCCAGGCCTCATTGTCATGAATCTGGCCGACCTGGGCGCGGGCATAACCGACCTGGACCCCAGCCATGACTGGATTGTGGTCTTGTTCAACGCCAACGACGTGACGCAAACCATCAGCAGCACCGCCTGGCTGAACCAGGAGTTAACATTGCACCCGGTGCAGGCCAACTCGGTGGACGAGGTGGTGAAGCAGACCACCTTCGACAGTGCGACGGGCACGTTTGTGGTGCCGGGGCGGACAACGGCCGTGTTTGTCATCGAACAAACCTACACCTATTTCTTCCCGGTCATTGCCAAACAAGGAAACCTGAGCGCCGCGGCTGAACCAATGGATGTGGCGGCTGCGCCAACGGCCGTTACCCCCTGGGTGGCCGTGCTGGTGATGCCCGCCATGCTGGTGGGCATGCTGCCTATGCGTCGTCGAAGCGTCTAACATCAAAGTAAAACGTCAGACCTGGCAGGCCGCGGCCTGCCAGGTCTGAATCAGAGTTTGCCGCAAAGAAATGTTTATGTTATCATCCGCACGCTCTCACGCCTTCCGTGAATATCGTCAGACAATTACGGAGGTAAAACAATGGCTAATAAAGAATCAGCCAAAAAACGTATGCGGCAAGTTGACAAGCGAACGGCGCGTAACCGGACGTACAAGGCATCGGCCCGAACCTACATCAAGAAAGTCCGTCGCTTGATTGATGAAGGCAAATTAGAAGAAGCCGAAGCAGCCGCTCAGAACGCCTACAGCACCTTAGACAAAGCAGCCCGGAAGAATATCATTCATCCTGGTAATGCCTCCCGTCGCAAAGGCCGCATTATGGCCGCTCTGGCAGCAGCACGTACAAAAGAAGCGTAAAACTAACTTTGGCAATTGCCCATATAGAACGTCACTTTCTAACGGAAGTGGCGTTTTTTTTATTTGTCGTGTTGCGGGGGGATATTTAAAATGTAGCCCTCGCCGCGCACAGTGACGAGCAGTTTGGGGCTGGCGGGGTTTTCTTCGATCAACTCGCGTACCCAGCGAATGTGTACGTCCAATGTGCGGGTATCGCCCACATAATCGGTCTTCCAGACGTTTTGCATCAACTGGCGGCGGCTGACAGTCTCGTTGGGGTAGCGCAAGAATTCCTGTAGAAGCTGCACCAGCTTGGGCGTCAGGCGTTTTTCGCCTTGCCCGGCCACATCTACTGACGGTTTGGAGAGGTAAATCGTTATAGCGCCGTAGCGCACAATTTCATCCTGGCAATCGTCGGCCGGCAAGAGCGCGCGAATACGGTTCAGTAGTTTGCGGGAGGTGAACGGGTGTTCCAGGTATACGTCGGCTTCGGCTGAGCGATCTTCTGGATGATTGGGCAAACGGATGTGGATGATGGGTGTATCGCTCCAGACGCGCCGCAGCCGCCGACAGCTTCGCGCCCCATTCGAGCGCATGAAGGTTGAATCGAAGATGATCAGATCGGGTTGGTGGGCATCGCTCCAGGTAAGGGCTGCTTTGCCCGTATGGACAACTTCCAGATGGTAGCCAGCTTTTTGCAGCGCACCAGAAAGCGATTGAGAGCCAATTCCCCTACCCTCCACCAAAAGTAATGTTGCAGAATCAGTCGGCACTATCTGGTTTCCTCTCGCAAGTTCGTATTGCCGCCAACCTTAAAAAATTGAAGGTTGGGTCTGCCATTATAAAGGTAATTGGGCTGAACGCAAGCAGAAAAGGTCCTATTTTTAACATGAGCGTAGGGGTAAATAAGGGTCTTGCATTTGCCGGAAGTGTGTTATACTTCAAGGATTATTCATCATCGAATAGCTTATCTTTAGCAAATGTTTGTTTTGAATCATCCCCGTGGTTGCCCGGCCAATAAACGCCGGGCATTTTTGTGGCAGCAGAATGGCTCCTGGGCGTAGTCCGTTAGATAGAGTCAACTGTTGACCAGGACAGCGGCGCATAACCCGTAAGGGTGCGCTGCGCGACGGACGCATCAAAACGCAATCAGGAGAAACATGACAACTGAATTTACCGACTTAAACCTGCAGCCGCAGTTGATGCAGGCTGTATCCGATCTGGGTTTTACCACCCCCACGCCCATTCAAACGGCCGTTATCCCCCTCATGCTTGCCGGTCAAGACGTGATTGGTCAGGCGCAAACCGGAACCGGCAAAACGGCCGCTTTCAGCCTGCCTATCTTGCAGAATCTGGAGCCAAACCATCCCTACGTCCAGGCGCTGATCGTCACCCCGACCCGCGAGTTGGCTTTGCAGGTGGCCCAGGCGATTGGCGATTACGGCCGTCATCAAAATGTGCGTGTGCTGGCTGTCTATGGTGGCGCGGCCTATGGCCCGCAAATCTACGACCTCAAACGGGGCGTGGATGTGGTGGTGGGCACGCCCGGCCGTCTGATTGACCACATTCAGCGCGGCCGCCTGAACCTGGAAGCGGTGCGCACCGTCGTCCTGGACGAAGCCGACGAAATGTTAAGCATGGGCTTTGTCGAAGACATCGAAGCCATCTTGCAGGCCACACCGGCCACGCGCCAGACGGCTCTTTTCTCGGCTACCATGCCCGGCCCCATCCGCCAGCTTGCCCAGAAGTATTTGCGTAACCCGCAAACCATCGCCATCAAAAGCCAGCAAATGACCGTAGCGGCCATTGAGCAGCGCTATTATCTGGTGAATGAGCCAGACAAACTCGCGGCGCTGACTCGCCTGTTTGAGGTGGAGCCGATCACCAGCGCCCTCATTTTTGCCCGCACGCGCCTGGGAACCGGCGAATTAGCCAATGAGTTGACGGTGCGCGGCTTCCCGGCCGAAGCGCTAAATGGCGACCTGAGCCAGGACGCCCGCGAGCAGACGTTAAATCGTTTCCGCCAGGGGCAAATTAAGGTATTGGTCGCCACCGACGTCGCGGCGCGCGGCCTGGACATTGACGATATTTCCCACGTGTTCAACTTTGATCTGCCCAACGACCCGGAGATTTACGTACACCGCGTGGGGCGCACCGGTCGCGCCGGCAAAACAGGCATCGCTCTCTCGCTGGTGACGCCGGCCGAGCAGTTCCGTCTGCATAAGATTGAATCCTACGCCAAACAGAAGATCGCCCGCGCCCAGCTGCCCACGCCGGCCGAAATTCAGGAGCTGCGCGAGGCGCAGTTGGTGGAACGCATGATGGTCTGGCTGCGCCGCGACCGCTGTGTGCGGGAGAGGGAGATGGTCGCCGACCTGATGGAGGCTGGCTTTGACCCCATTCTCATCGCCGCATCGGCGTTGAAGTTGGCCCGCGCCGAAGAAAAGCAGCGCCCTATCGCCCCGGTGAGCGAAGTGCGCGAACACCAACCGCGCGATTTCCAACGAGGTCGAGCGCCACGACGTATGCCGGAAAACGGCCGTTCCCCTTATCCTTCCGCCCCGCGCCAACCCCAGGCGCAAGAAAAGGGCATGGTCCGCCTCAGCCTGAGCGCTGGCAAGATGGATGGTGTTCGCCCCGGCGACGTGGTAGGGACCATTGCCTTCCATGCCAACATCCCTGGCCGGGTAATCGGAGCGATACGTATTCAAGACAAAATGACCTTTGTAGATGTGCCAGAGCAGTATGTGGCGCAGGTGTTGAGTAATAAAGGCAATTTTCAGATTCACAAGCAAGGTGTTAGCGTCGAGCTGGCCTGACATCAGAACAAGCGTCGCGGCAAGGTGCAAACATAAGTGGTGAAAAACCTCGTGAGATTTTCTAAAAATCTCACGAGGTTTTTTAAAAATCTCACGAGGTTTTGCCAAAATCTCACGAGGTATTTGCCCAAAACTCACCAGGCTTTGGGGGATATCCTCGCCAACAGTTGAATTTTTATCCAGAGGGTGTTATTTTCGCCGACAAAGAGGCCCCGGTATAATCGTTCATGCGGGTAAATAGCAGGAGGCAGCGCCATGATTGAGAACCAAGAAGAAACCTTGCTCTGGTGGCCGGATACGGCCGTTATCGAAAACGCCAACCTGACAGCCTACATGCGCTGGCTGGCGGCCCACAAAGGTGTCCACGCCGCCACCTACGCCGAACTGTGGCGCTGGTCGGTGGACAACACGGCCGATTTTTGGGAAAGCTTGTGGCCGTACTTTAATCTGACCTACTCGCAGCCCTGGGAAACGCCGTTGGCCCGGCGCGAGATGCCCGGCGCTGTCTGGTTTCCCGGTGTGCGGCTGAATTACGCCGAAAACATCTTCGCCCAAATGACCGACGCGCGGCCGATGATGCTCTACAAAGCCGAAGACGATCCGCTGATCGAATTAAGTTGGCAGTCGGTTTACGACCAGGCCAACCGGCTGGCGGCGGCGCTGCGCGAGATGGGCGTGCAGGCCGGCGACCGGGTGGTGGCTTATTTACCCAATATACCAGAGGCAATAACGGCCGTGTTAGCCGTCGCCAGTCTGGGAGCCATCTGGTCCAGTTGTGCGCCCGATTTTGGCAGCCGCAGTGTGCTGGACCGCTTCAGCCAAATCGAACCGAAAGTTCTCATCGCCGTAGATGGCTACCGTTACGGCGGCAAAACCTTCGACCGGCGCGATGTGCTGGCCGAATTGCAAGCCGCGCTGCCCACCCTCCGGCACACCATCCTCGTGCCGCACGTGGCCGCCAGCACCGACGGCCTGCGCAACACCGTGTTGTGGGACCAGGCGCTGGCTGGCGTCACGCCATCGCCTGAGATGAGCTTCGCCCAGGTTCCCTTCGATCATCCGTTGTGGGTGCTGTACTCGTCGGGAACCACCGGACTGCCCAAGCCGATTGTGCAGGGGCATGGCGGCATCTTGCTGGAACACGCCAAAGCCACCATCTTCCACAACGATTTGAAGCCGGGCGACCGCTTCTTCTGGTATACCTCCACCGGCTGGATGATGTGGAACTACCTGCTGGGCAGCCTGCTTTCCGGCGCGTCCATCATCGTCTACAACGGCAGCCCTGGCTACCCAGACATGAACGCCTTGTTTGAACTGGCCGAGGCCAGCGGCATGACCTACTTCGGCACGTCGGCGGCTTTTGTCGGCGCCTGTATCAAGGCCGGAATTCACCCCAACCAGGATTACGACCTCAGCCGGATTCGCGGCGCCGGCTCAACCGGTTCGCCTTTAACCATGGAAGGCTTCCGCTGGATTTACGACAACGTTAATGGCGAGTTGGCCCTGGAATCGTTGAGCGGCGGTACGGATTTATGCACCGCTTTTGTCGGCGGCGCGCGCATTTTGCCGATTTATGCCGGGGAGATTCAGGGCGCGTCGTTGGGGGCGAAGGTGCAGGCCCTTAACGAGGCCGGCCAGGCGGTGGTCAACGAAGTAGGCGAACTGGTTATCACCGAACCGATGCCTTCGATGCCGCTCTATTTTTGGAATGACCCGGAGATGAGCCGTTACACAGAGAGCTATTTTGAGATGTTTCCCGGCGTCTGGCGGCATGGAGATTGGATTTCGTTTAATGGGCGGGGTGGCTGTGTGATATACGGCCGTTCCGATTCCACCATCAACCGCCAGGGCATCCGCATGGGAACCAGCGAGATTTACCGCGTCGTGGAAGCCTTTGATGAAGTGGTGGACAGCCTGATCATAGACCTGGAACTATTGGGGCGCGAATCCTATATGCCGCTGTTTGTTGTATTGCGCCCCGGTCTGGTATTGGAAGATGAGCTGCGACGGCGCATCAGCGACCGGCTGCGCCAGGAAGTATCGCCGCGCCACATCCCCAACGAGATTATCCAGATTGCCGAGGTTCCGTACACGTTGAGCGGCAAAAAGATGGAAGTGCCCATCCGCAAGATTTTGTTGGGTATGGACGCGCAGCAGGCAGCCAAGCGTGGGGCCATGCGCAATCCGGAAAGCCTGGACTATTTTGTGCAGTTTGCCAGGACGCTGCGTAACCAGCCACTGGTCAGCGGTTAACCATGTTTCCGCGTTTCTACGTTTTTTCAGAAAACTCATAGAAAGGCTGGTTGACTGACAAATCTCAGATTTTCACCGCGGAGAGCGCGGAGGACGCGGAGATTTTCTCTGGTACAGCCTCCGCGCTCTCTGCGTTCTCCGCGGTTAGATAAGTTTTGTCAGTCAATCAGCATAGAGAGGTGATGATGATCGGATTGTGCCTTTTATTACTTCGCTGCTGCTCACCGTGGGGATGGGGGCGGTGTTTGTGCTGTTCTCGCTCATTGCCCTGAATGGGTACATGAGCATGGAAGCCGCCATGCCCACCTATCTGGTTTTTAACTGTTTTGCCTGGCCGGTGATGGTGGGGATAACGATGCTGGCGACCTGGGGAGTGATGGCCCTGGCGAACAAGAAACGGCCGCTGCGCCAGCTTGCCCTGTTAAATACGGCAGTGGTGACAACCTTCCTGGCAATTGCAGCCCTGCTGCTGTATTTCGGTTGACCCTGGTTGACTGACAAAACGCACATTCCGCCCAATTGACAGCGGATTGGCAGGATTTTGTAATAGTCAAGAGTTGGGCGAAATCATTCTGAGCGCAGTCTGCCGAGCGAAGAATCCCTACTTGTCAGGAGTAGGGGATTCTTACTCGAAGACTCGTCAGAATGACAGTGCTTCCAACCAAATCGTGACTATTACACAACCAGGATTGATAGAGGCTGTTGATTAACTGATGGCGATGTGGCTGAAGAAGGTTTTGTGGTGGACAACGGCCGTTTCCCCCACCACCTCCAAATCCGCCTGCAAGGGCAACTGGTCCGACGAATTGCCCACCATCACCCGCACCGTGCCGGGTTCCACCACAAAGTCCATCGCCTGATTGTAAAAGCCAATCTGGCTGGCCGCCAGGGTAAACGTGACCGTTCTGCTCTCGCCGGGGGTCAGGTGCAGCCGTTTGAAGCCTTTCAGCTCTTGCACCGGGCGCGTCACGCTGGCGAACAGGTCCTGGATGTATAACTGCACCACCTCATCGCCGGCGCGCCGGCCGATGTTCGTCACCTCGGCGCTAATCTGCACCGTTTCGTCGGCTGCCAGCGTCGTTTGCGACAGGCGCAAATTGCCGAATTGGAATTGGGTGTAACTGAGACCATAGCCGAAGGGGTAGAGCGGCTTGTTGCTGGCGTCTACATATTCCCCTTTCCAATGGGAACGGCCGCCGGAAGGTTTGTGGTTGTAGTAGATGGGAACCTGGCCGACGTGGCGGGGGAAGGTGATGGGCAGCTTGCCGCCGGGGTTTATATCGCCAAAGATGATCTCGGCCAGCGCTTCCGCCCCTTCTTCGCCGGGCAGCCACGCTTCGATAATGGCAGGTACGTTTTCTTGCGCCCAATTAATGGTGAGGGGACGGCCGTTCAACAACACCAAAATCGTCGGCGTGCCGGTGGCCTGAATTGCCTGAAGCAGTTCGTTTTGCACGCCTGTCAGATTCAGGTCTACCCGGTCGCGCGCTTCGCCGCAGGTGCAGGAATCGGTCAGGCCGGATTTGCCACCCAGAAATAACAGGGCCACGTCCGATTTTGCGGCGGCGGCGATGGCGGCAGCGAAGCCGGAGGTATTGTCGCCGGTCACTTTACAGCCTTCGGCGTAATGGATGGTCGTCTGGGGTGAGACACGCGCTTGCAGCCCTTCGAGGACGGTGCGCATCGGCACAAAGCCCTCCACAATGTCTACGCGGTCGGGGACGGGCATATTGAAAACGTTCTGCTCGGCGGTCATCTCTTGCAGCGATTCCGCATGGCAGAGATAGGCGTAATCGCCGATCATGTGGCGGATGGTGTGGGCGTTGGGGCCGATGACGGCGATGTTCGCCAGGTCGGGGGAGATGGGCAGCAAATCGCCTTCGTTTTTCAGCAAGACGATGGATTTGCGGGCGATGTCGCGGGCTAACTGGCGCTGTTCGGGGGTGTCGAAAACGGCCGTTACCGCCCCTTCATCCACATACGGATTCTCAAACAGGCCCAATTTGAATTTCATCGTCAGGTGGCGGGCCACAATCTTGTCCACCAGGCATTCGTCTATCTCGCCCGCTTCCACCGCAGCCACCAGCGATTCGCCGTAATAGTCGGTGCTGGGCAGTTCCACGTCAATGCCCGCTTCCAGGGCGATCTCCGCTGCTCTGGCCCGGCTGTTGGTCAGCCGGTGGGTGCGCTCAATCTCGGCGATGGCGAAGTAGTCGGAAACGACCAGGCCGTCGAAGCCCCATTCGCCGCGCAATATGTCGGTGAGCAGCTCTTTGGAGGCGGCGCACGGCACGCCGTCCAGTTCGTGATAGGCGTTCATCAGGGATTGCAGGTTGGCTTCTTTAACGGCCGTTTCAAACGGCAGCATAAACACCTCGCGCAGTTCTCGCGGCGGAATATGGGCCGGCGCCCAATTCATACCCCCTTCTGGCAGGCCATAGCCCACAAAATGCTTCGCCGTCGCCAACACGCCAGAGTGCAAATCATCTCCCTGCAAACCGCGCACAAAATTCACCCCCATCTGCGACACCAGGTAAGGGTCTTCGCCAAACGTCTCCTCCACCCGGCCCCAGCGCGGGTCACGGGTCACATCAATCACCGGCGACAAGCCCTGCTGCGCCCCGGCCGCCCGCATCTGCTGGCGCACCACCTCGGCCATCGCCTCGGCCAACTCCGGCTCCCAGGTGCTGGCCACGCCGATAATCTGCGGAAAACAGGTGGCGTTGCGGGCCATGTAACCGCTGCAACACTCTTCGCGGACAATGGCCGGGAATGCCCAGGCTTGTTTCTTCGACCAAAACCGCTGAATCTAATTCGCAACGCGCGCGCCATCTGCCGGCTTCAAACCGCTCGCACCGCCCACACGGGTAATCTGTCCAATTCCAACCGCCATCAATTCAGCCGCTTTCGCCGCATCAAAAGCCATATTGCTGAGCAGTTGAAATACCCAGGCGCTGCCCAACTGGGCTACCTTTTCGCTCAGCGTCATCTGCGAGAGCAAATCTTGCACCCGCGCCGCTATCGGCTGAGCCGGATCGCGGAAAATTGTCGAATGGGAACTTGAGCCAACATGTCTTGGTTCTGAAAGCGAGGGCAGCACCCTCGCATGGTTAAATCGCCGAACCGCAAAACAGCCAGGAAAGGTGATAAATCCTAGTTCCTTTGACAGAACCCAACAACCAGAAGGCAGATAGCTTATCTTGACAGACCCTATGGCGAGGTTGATAATGTACTTCGAGAAAAAGGCGTAGATGATAATGACCGGTACCGCGGTGATGGCTAACCCTAAATAGATTGCACCATACTCAGTGCGGTAAACATCGCCGCGCAGAGTTTGCACCAACATGGGCAGGGTGTACTTTTGGATGGATGAGATCAGGATAAATGGGTTAAAAAAGTTGTTCCAGGAGGCGATAAAAGTGAAGATACCCAGGGTGACAGCGCCAGGCATGGCGATGGGCATCATGATCCGGTGGAAGATACCCAACTCGCTGGCCCCATCCACTCGGCCGGCATCAATGAGGTCCTGAATCACCACCGATTCCAGATATTGCATCGCAAAAAAGACAGCAAACGCAGAGGCGATGGACGGCAAAATGAGCGAAGCGTAATTGTCAACCAATCCCAGCCGCGACATATACTGGAAAAAGCCAATAATCGAAAGCTGCATGGGGATCAGAACCAGGAGAACTATAAACCCGGCAAAGAACCGCTTCCCTTTGAAATTAAAGACAACGATGCCATAGGCCGCCAAAAAAGAAAAATAAACTGCGAGAATGGTTGTGAAGACGCTAATGTAGAGACTGTTGGTAAAGCCTCTGAACAGATTCAGCCCTTTGTTTGCCAGGATATTGTAATTTGTCAGCATGTATTTGCTGGGCAAAAAGCTAATCCCTTGTTGAATCTCAGTGGTGGAACGAGTGGCGTTGATCAGCAACAGCCAGATAGGCAGAATTGTGATGATTAACAATAAAGTAAGAAAAATATAGACAAAAAAGCGAGACACTCTATTCTGTAACTGGTAACTTTTTGTCATCACTGTTCCTTCTTCTCCCGATCTCCCAAGAAATAGAAGATACCGAGGGCCACAACTGTGGTCATGATGAAAATTAACACCCCAACCGAGGCGGCCGCGCCAATATGACCTTTGCTGCTGCTGAATTTCAAATACATCAGCATGTTGTTGGTCAGAATCGAACCGCTTGGCGCACCCCGCCCATCGGTTAAGAGGAAGGGGATATCAAACATCTGCATCCCGCCGACCAGCGAGGTGACAAAAATGTAGACGAGGATCGGTTTCAATAAGGGGGCGGTGATGCGGCGAAACATTTGCCAGGAGTTCGCGCCATCCACCATAGCCGATTCATAGAGAGAGATCGAGATGGAAGTCATCCCGGCCATCACGATGATCACAGTTTGGCCAAACCACATCCACCACTGAATAAACACGACCAATCCACGGGTAAACGTAGGACTCTGTAAATAATGTTTCGCTTCAATCAGAAGCCCTGACCGGACCATAAATTGATTAACCGGGCCGTAGAAGGAAAACAAGGTGAAAAAGAGGGCGGCGACGGCGGCCGGCATCAACAAATTTGGCAAAAAGTAGATAGCCCGCCACACACCAATGGCTCTTAGCTTTAGTCTGGTGCTAGTGAACCAAACGGACACAAGCATGGCGATACCAATCTGTGGAATAAAGTTAAAGATCCAAATCTTCCAGGTGTTTTTGACGGCATTCATGAAGGTGCTGTCGGCAAACAAACGCTCAAAGTTTTGCAGTCCGACAAGATTGGACTCTCTGGACATTAACGTTGTATCTGTAAAGCTAAGATACAACGTGTTGTAAACGGGATAGAGGCCAAATATGAGAAAGGCAATGACAAATGGCGCGATGAAGAGGTAGCCGTAATAATCTTTTTTCCATTTGATTGTGGTTGTCTTACGCGCTTCTGAAGACGTGGCTAAATTCCGTACGGTCATAATAGTCCTTCCTCTTTCGCCATCGATTTCTGGAAAACGGATTTTTAAAATGGGCCAGTACATATTTGCACGGACTGGCCCATTTTAACAGGTCATGAACAACTAGGGAATGCGAAGATCCGGGAATTCGATGCGGAGGTTATCTTTCCAGGAAGCCCACAGGTCATCTTCGGTGATTTCGCCGTTCAGATATTGAGACACAGGGTCGGCCAGCGCCCGTTGAATGGCATCATCAGAGCCGGTCATCAATTCGGCGTTGACCGAGGGGGCGGCGGCGGCAAAGCCAGCGTAAGAATTTTGGCCGCCGAGGAAGGCACTCATAGCTGAGTCATCAAAAGACGGGATGATATTCTCAACCACCACCTGGCTGGAGACAAAGTCGCCGGGAGCCTGGTTTTGATCACCGGGGACCAGGGGGTCGCATGTTTTCAGGTATTCATTGGTGTAAACGCCGTTTGCCCAATTGGCCAGGTTTTCCTGGTCCAAAGCGACGAAGCGAACGAAATCAGTCGCCAGGTCAAACTTGGGGCTGCCATTGATAACACCAACCCAGGTACCGCCCCACTGGTAGGGCAGCGGCCCTTCAATAACACCCCAGTCGCCTGTGGTATCGCTGGCGCCATCCGCGGCAACGGCATTCGGGGCCAACACATAGGGCAGACCCCATGTCGGCAGGAAGTAGGAGAAGATCTTCTTGGGGCTGCCGGCGGCATCTACCAGCGTGTCGCTCATCCCGGCGAACCAGCCTTCTTGCCATTGGGCGGCCTGGGCTTCGTAGCCTTCATCGCGGAAGAGCTTGGCGATGTTTATGTATTCAGCCACCATCGGGTCCACAACAAGTTCGCCGTCAACAATCCACGGCTGGGCCCGATTGGCGAAAAAGGGATTTTGGAAATCGCCGTTGGAGGCAACCATGTACGTATCGCCACCGGATTTCTCTTTGATGATGGCCGCTGCTTCTATGAATTTTTCCATGTCGGACAACAGGGCCTGGACTTCTACGGGATCGTCTGTGCCGAAGTATTCTCTGGCCAGGCTGCGGCGGTAGAACAGAGCGCCTGGGGTGGCCTGGTAGGAGTAAGCTTTGGTAACGCCTTCGTGTGAGCCAACTTCAATAACAAATGGGTAAGTCTCGGCGGCTTCTGCTTCGGGCAGCAGCATACCCAAATCGGCCAGAAAATCACTTTCTACGTACTCCTTGACAAAAGAGGCCTCCAAGGCAATTACGTCGGGCGCTTCTCTGGTTCCGAGGGAGGCCAACAGCTTGGTTTGATACTCGCCGTTGGTCATGGGGATCATGGTGTAAACGACATCTACGTCGGGATTGCGGCATTCGTAGGCCACGGCCATGGTGTTGATTTCGTTGGTGAAGGACCAGACATTGAGGACGGTCTTTTCGGTTGCTGCGGGGGGGACAACGGCCGTTTCTGTTGTCGGCTGTGCAGCGGATTGGGTTGGTTGGACAGCGGCCGTTTCTTCATTGGCTGCTGGTGTCGAACCACTACAAGCCACCAGAGCAATACTAGCTAAAATCATCACAATGACGAACAAATATTGGAATTTACGCATTTTGATTCTCCTCTCTTAGATTTATTGCAAACGCTTGCAATATGTTGCAAAAAATTTTAATGCCGGAAAAGCGCTGGAAATTTACCTTGATCCACCTCCTTGTTGAAACATGTACCCACTGAACCAACCATTCCATTCAGCACGTTTGGGCTAAATGACGGCCGTGAAACCAGTCATTGCAAACGTTATCATCTTGATACGACGGTTCCTCGTACATATTGGCAGTTGCGCGCGCCATGTTTAGGATGTTCACGACAGTTTATTGACGTATTTGGTTATTTCTGCATATAATATCGTGAAAGCGTTTGCAAAAAATTATAGGTTATTCATTTTAAATTGTCAAGTTAGCAATTATTCACCACAATAGATAGCCTTATGACTCAAGAACTGATAAACCCAAACAACGTCACCATTGTAGATGTGGCCCGTGAAGCAAACGTCTCGTATGCCACGGTCTCTCGTGTTGTGAATAATTTCGCCCATGTGAAACCAGAAACACGGGAGCGCGTCGAAGCGGCGATGTCCAAACTCGGCTATGTGGTGAATCTAAAAGCACGCAGCCTGGCAGGCGGGCGATCTCAAGTCGTCGGCGTGTTGATTTATGAGCTGGACACGAGTTATCACGTCGAAATTGTGAAAGGGGTTGATGCCGAAATCGCCAATTCTAATTACGATTTGATGCTGTCTACGACCCACAAGCGCAAAGGCAAGGAGTCTACTTACGTGACCCAGCTTACCCAAGGCATGGCGGATGGGCTTCTGGTTGTGCTGCCCAGGAATTTGGAGGCTTACCAGGGAGACCTAGACCGGAAACGCTTTCCTTACGTACTCATTGATCATCCTGGCCTTGGAATTGGTGATTGCAGCGCTGTGTTGACGGCGAACTGGCAAGGGGCTTACGATGCCACGCGGTATCTTATTGAGTTGGGTCACAAACGCATTGGGTTTGTCACCGGGTTTATTGAGGTGGCCAGCGCCCAGGATCGTTTGGCTGGCTACCAGACTGCGTTACGGGATCATGGCCTTTTGGTTGATCCTGAGTTGATATGCAAGGGCGACTTCCTGGAACAAAGCGGTCACGATGCGGCGCTTAAGTTTTTGCAGCTAAACAAGCCACCAACGGCCGTTTTTGCTTCCAGCGACATATGCGCGTTTGGCGTCATGAAGGCTGTTCAGGCGGCCGGCGGGCGTGTGCCGGAAGATGTCTCGATTATGGGCTTTGATGATGTGCCGGAAGCCTCGTACATGCGCCCCATGCTGACCACCGTCCGACAACCGCTGCGCAGCATGGGCCAGGAAGCCACCCGCATCCTGATCGAACGGATTGAAGATCCCACGCTGCCGACCAAGCGCGTTGAATTTGCCACAGAATTGATCGTGCGTGAGAGCTGCCAATCGCCAAACGAGAGCCAGTTTTTGTGAATTGACCGGCGGCCACAGCAGCAACTCCACGTATCCGTTCACCCCCCTCCCCCCAAAGGGGAAGGGATAGCAGCAATTCTCAAGAGGGGGGGTGAACGCTTACATTTGCGGTAAACTGAGCAGCTCGAAGCCGGAAATAATGTCCAGAAGCTCGCTGGTAATGGCATCTTGCCGCTGATGATGGTACAGCTTGTGCAGTTCACCCAGCCGCTCTTCGATGTTGCGCTCGGCGGCCTGCATGGAAACCAGGCGGGCGGCGTTTTCGCTGGCCAGAGATTCGGCGAAGGCACGAAAGAGGGAGACAAAAAGATGTTCGCGCAGCAGCGCCGAAAAAAGGGGCAGCCAATCCATACTAAAAGCGGGCAGCACCGGTGAAGGCCAGGGCTGTTTCTCCAGGTGACGAAGTTGTTTTAGATTGATGGGCAGCAAGCGCTGCATACGTGAACGATAAGCGACCGTGGATTGTAGTTGATTATAAAACAGGAAGACCTGTTCAATGATAGGCTGCGTGGCCGGGTTTTGCCACTGGTCGCTGCGCAGCAGCAGCTCTTGCACCATCGGCGTAATACCGGCGACGCTGCCGGGCACACTAAAAAGATTGATGGCTTCCAGTCCGCGCTCGGCCAACGGCGGCGCGACGCGGGCGCCGATGGCGATGACGTGTAGATTGGCCGCGGGAATGCCGAGGCGGTTCAATCTTTCGGCCGTATAGGCGGCAATCTGTTCGTTGAATTGGCCGCACATGCTCTGGTCGGAGCCAAAAACGAGAACAGCGGTTCCCCGGTCGGCCAGCGGCGCGCGCGGGGCAGGGGGTAGAGCGTATCCTTCACGCACGGCCGTTGTCAGCACCACATTCAGCCCTAGTTCCGTCGTACGGTAGTAATCCGCCAGCGACTCGACCGCCCGCTCATACTGGCGAATGCTGGTCATCGCCAGCGCCCGCATGGTGCGCACGATGGCGTGTAAATCGCTGGCGTTTTTAATGCGCCGCCGGATGTCTTCGATGTTTTCCATCAATAAACTTGATAAGGTGACAAACCCAGGTTATTCACCCATGAATGGTGGCTTGAATACGCGCCAACAGCGCCTCGCGGTCGGCGTCGCTCAGTTTTTCGCCGCGCTCAATACGGCGGCAAACGGCCGTTTCTAACTTTACCACCGCTTCTTGCACCACCTGACTCAGCCTATCAATCTGCGCCACCGGCACGTCATCAAACAAACCGGCCGTCACGGCCAGCATCACGGCAATTTGCTGCGCCACCGGCAGCGGCGCAAACTGCGCCTGTTTCAACACCTCGCGCACGCGGCGGCCACGTTCAATCGTCTGCTGCGTCGTCTCGTCCAGCCGCGTGCCAAAGCGGGCGAAGTTCTCCAACTCTTCAAACTGTGTATACGACAGGCGCAAATCACCGGCCACAGCGCGATAAGCGGCCAACTGCGTCTTGCCACCCACCCGAGACACAGAACGCCCCACGTCTACGGCTGGCAAAATTCCCTTCTGAAACAAGTCGGGCGAGAGGTAAATCTGGCCGTCGGTGATAGAGATGATGTTGGTGGGGATGTAGGCGGCCACATTTTGCGCCTCAGTCTCGACAATGGGCAGGGCGGTCAGCGAACCGCCGCCGGATTCCGGGCGCAGCCGGGTGGAACGTTCCAGCAGGCGCGAATGGAGGTAGAAGATGTCGCCAGGGAATGCTTCGCGGCCGGGTGGGCGGCGCAGCAGCAGTGACAATTCGCGGTACGCCCAGGCGTGGCGCGTCAGGTCATCATAGACAATGAGGACGTCGCGCCCCTGTTCCATGAAATATTCAGCGATGGTGGTGGCGGCATAGGGAGCGATGAACTCCAAACCGGGCGGGTCTTCTCCGGCGGCGACCACGACGATGCTGTATTCCATTGCCCCACGTTCGCGCAAATCGGCGATAACGCCAGCGACGGCCGAACTGCGCTGGCCGACAGCGCAGTAGACACAGAGGACGTCTTTGCCTGCCTGGTTGAGGATGGTATCCAGGGCAACGGCCGTTTTTCCGGTCTGCCTATCGCCTAAAATCAGTTCGCGTTGACCGCGCCCCACCGGGATCAGAGCGTCAACAACTTTCAACCCGGTTTGCAGCGGCACTGTCACCGGGGCGCGGTCCATGATGGGCGTCACCGGTCGTTCCACCGGCCAGCGCTCAATGGTGGGAATCGGGCCACGGCCGTCTAACGGCCGTCCGGTGGGGTCTAATACCCGCCCCAGCATCCCCTCGCCCACCGGCACATCCAATACCCGGTGCATCCGCCGCACCTCGTCGCCTGCTCGCAAATACTGACTGTCGCCCAACAAAATCACGCCAACTTCCGTCTCATCCAGGTTGAAGGCCATGCCTGTCAGCCCGCCAGGAAAGCGAATGAGTTCCTCCGCCTGCACCCCCATCAACCCCTGAATGCGGGCAATGCCCGACCCGACATACGTCACATGACCCACTTCCTGCGCATACAGACGCGGCCGTACCTGGTCCTGCGCCTGGGCAAAGGCGACAAACGTCTCGTCCAGCAAGGCGTGCAGCCGGTCACCAGGCATGGGTCGGAGCCTCCGCCGTCTCAGCCGCGGCGGTTTCAGAAGCCGCCGGTATGTGCGCCAAAACGTCGCCCAGCGTCTCCTCCAGTTCGTCCAGATAACTGGACAGGCTCCAGGCTACTTTATGGCCGGGCGCTACCAATTCCAAACCACAGATCAAGTCTGGTGTTGTGGCAAATCGGATGGCCTGCCCAGGCCCGAATTGGGCGAAGAGGGCCTGACGCAGCGCCTGCCGCTGCGCATTGTCAATTTCAAAGCTGCTGTTAAGTGTCAGAACGGCCATGTCCCCCTGCAGCGCCTCATAAATGGTCTGGGCGTCGTCCGGGGGTAGAGCGGCCAGCCGGGCTAGAAAGACATCCACAATCCGCGCCTCCAGCCCGGCGTCGGCCAGGTCGGTCAGGGCGCGGCGAATGACATGATAGGTTTGCTGCCCTACCTGTTGGCGCATCGTTTGTAAGAAGGATTCTTTCTCTTCGGCCAACGCCTTTTGCCAACGGGTGCGCGTTTCGTTGACTTCGGTTCGCGCCTGTTCTAGCCACGCTTGTTTGCGGGCAACGGCCGTCGCCTCTGCTTCGCGCACCATTTGTTCTCGTTCTTGCGCAAAGGCGCTGTTTTTCTGGCGGTAGGCTTCAATTTCCGCGGTCGCCGCCACGCGCTGCGCTTCGGCAGCGGCCAGGCGGTCGGCTATTTTGCGCTCGCGCTCGGCCATGGCGTTCAGGATCGGCCGGTAAAGGAAGCGGCGCAGCAGCAGCACCAGAATCAGGAAGTTGATGATTTGGGCGATGACGGTAAACCAATCAATCAGCACCGTTAACCTCCGATCAACGCGGTCGCGTAGTTCCAAAAGGGGTTGACAAAAAGCAGGATGATGGCGATAACAAAGCAGTAAATGGCCGTAGACTCAATCATCGCCAGGCCGACAAACAGGGTGCGGGTGATGGTACCAGCTTCATCGGGTTGTTGGGCAATGGAGCTAAGGGCCTGGGCTACGGCACGCCCCTGCCCTAACGCTGGCCCCAATGAGCCAATGGCAATGGTCAGTCCAGCGGTGGCGATGGAGATGATGGCTATCCAGCCGAGATTATCCATAATGAACTCCTTAAAATCTGCCTGTCGTGGTCGTTACGTTTATTCGTCGGGCAACGGCCGTTGCTTTGTCTGCACCTGGGTGGCGGAAGCGATGTAGACCATCGCCAGCACCGCAAAAATATAAGCCTGAATCAGGCCCGTTACCATCCCCAACACCTGCATGATGATGGGGAAAAACAGCGGCACAATAGACAGCAGTACCCCGGCGATCATCGTGCCACTCATCACATTGCCAAAGAGCCGCACCGCCAGGGCCAACGTGCGCGACAGTTCGCCGATGATGTTGAAAGGCAGCATCACCGGCGTCGGCTGGGCGTACTGCTTCAGGTAGGTCCACAGGCCGAGTTGGGCAATGCCATAAAGCGGCACAGCCACAAAAACACAAATGGCCAGAGCGGCCGTTGTCGAAAGCGACCCCGTAGGCGGTTGGTAGCCGGGCACAATCGCCAACAAATTGGCGGCGGCAATAAAGATAAAGAGCGTGCCGACGAAGGGCAAATACCGTTCCGGCCGCTGCTGCCCAATTTCGCTTATCTGGTCATACAGCGCCTGCACCAATACCTCCAGCAGGTTTTGTCCTGGTGTCAGATGATCGTCGCTGGTGATTTTACGAGTTACCAGCCAGGAGACGCCTACCAGCAGCACCATAATCAGCCAGGTAAACAGGATCGTGGCGTTTAGCTTGAGCGGTCCATAAGACCAATAGATGATGTTGTCAGGACTTATTTCCATAAGAGGATTTTCGATTTTCAATTGACGATTGACGGTTACGCGCCTGTTGTTCATCGTTCTCTGCTCCTGGTCCCCAGCGGCGGATGAGCAAGGTGCGGGCGAGCAGGATGCCAACCAGGGCGCTGAGCATGTTGTACCAATGGCTGCCGGCCAACAAATAGACAGCCCCCAGGAGCAAGGCCAGACGTAACAGGTAACTGCCGATGAACAGCAGCGCCGGGCGGCGGGCGGTGGGCAGTTGGCGCACGGTGTACCAGAGGCCGCCAAAGTAAAGGGCGCCGATTAACGCACCAACCAGCAGGCTAAAGACAAGCTGCGCGCTGTTCACGACGAATCGGCCGTTTCCTCTGGCGACATCTCTTCCAACTCTTGTTGAATGCGCGCCTGCTCCTGGCTGACCCAGTACCAGGCGTTCCAGCAGCCGAGCAAGATCCCGCCGATGAGCAGCATCAGCGTCCAGGAATAACGACTGGGCCAGGTGGCGTCTATCCACAGGCCGAGGGCCAGGCCGAGCAGGGTGGGGACGGTGACAGACCAGCCGACGATGCCGAACGTGCCCAGACCAAACCAGACGCGCTCTTTTTCGTGGCGGCGCGCCCACAGCTTGCGCTGCTCTTTGCGGGCAATGCGGCGTTCTAGCTCTTTATGGGGGGAACGGCCGTTATTTTTTTCATTCATCGCGTGGTCTCGGCAAAGACCGGACAGCTTTTTGGAAATCTGTCTGGTCTAGCCTCATCAGGCTACAACTCCATAAACCGGCGCACAAAATCCATCTCTATCTTAGCCAACGCAGAGCGCGTCTGTTTTTCGCGCTCGTCCAGTTCCACAAATTGCTCGCGGATCACCACTTGCAACTGCCCCAGGTCAGCGCCCTGCGCCGCGTTCCGGGTGGAGACCAATACTTCAGCGCCGCACTTTACCAGAATGCCTTCGTCAATTGCCAGAAATGCTTCCTGGCCGACGGCCGTTTCATAAGCCAACAATCCGGGAACCAACGCCGAGACAAAATCTACGTGGCGCGGCAGCAGACAAAAAGATCCGTTTTGCCCTTCGGCCACCACCTTACGGACCTGTTCGTGCAGCAGCACCTGCTTCGGCAGCAGCACCTTCAGGATCATGATCGTTTGTTCTCTGCCTCGCTGATAGGGCCAATCATATACAGCGCCCGTTCCGGGTAATCGGCAAATTCATCATTCAGAATCCGTTCACAGCCATCTAAAGCCGCTTCCAGGGGAACCCGCTTACCGCTCATGCCGGTGAACTGCTCAGTGGTGTAGAAAGGCTGCGTCAGAAAACGTTCCAACCGGCGCGCCCGCGCCACCACCCGCCGATCCTCTGGCGACAACTCTTCCAACCCCAACATGGCGATGATGTCTTTCAGCTCCTCATACCCGGCCAGCGTGCGGCGAATTTCCTGGGCGATGTGGTAATGGCGTTCGCCAACCACACGCGGCGTCAGCATTTTGGAGCCGGATTGCAGCGGGTCTATGGCCGGGTACAACCCTTCGCTGGCCCGCTTGCGCGAAAGCACAATAGAAGCCGTCAGATAGCCAAATGTGTGGATGGCCGCCGGGTCGGTAAAATCATCGGCGGGCACATAGACTGCCTGCACGGAAGTGATGGCCCCGGCAGCGGTGTTGCAGATGCGTTCTTGCAGTTCGGCCAGTTCCGTGGCCAGGGTGGGCTGGTAGCCTACGCGGGAAGGAATTTGTCCCATTAGTCCAGACACCTCAGAGCCGGCCTGGATGAAGCGAAAGATATTGTCTATCAGCAGCAGCACGTCTTGATGGGCGTCGTCGCGGAAGTATTCGGCCATGGTCAGGGCGGCGTGGCCGACGCGAAAACGCGCGCCAGGCGGTTCGTTCATCTGGCCGAAGATCATCACGGTGTTGTCCAACACGCCCGCGTCTTTCATCTCCCGGTACAGCTCTTCCGCTTCTCGGCTGCGTTCGCCAATGCCGCAGAAAAGGCTGACGCCTTCATACTGGCCGACGACGTTGTTGATGAGTTCGGTGATGAGAACGGTTTTGCCTACACCCGCGCCGCCAAACAGCCCGGCGCGGCCGCCACGCTCCAGAGGGGCCAACACATCTATGGCTTTGATGCCGGTCTGGAAAATCTCGGCGCTGACAACACGTTGATGAAGAGGGATGGCGGGTTGATGAATGGAGCGCCATTCACCACCAGTGAGGGGTTCCAGGTTGTCCAGGGTTTCGCCAAAGACATTGAAGATACGGCCGAGAATACGCTGCCCGACCGGGACTTGCAACGGCCGTTCCTCATCTAAAATTTCCGTCCCGCGCGCCAATCCCTGGGTCGGCGTCAGGGCGATACCCCGCACCTGGTTGGCGCTTAGATGGGCGACTACTTCGATGATAATCTGCCCGTCTTCCCCGGCGCTTAACCGTTGGTACAGGGCGGGCAGCCGCTGCGGAAAATAGGCGTCTACAACACTGCCACGCACGGCGGCAATGACGCCGATATTCGATGCCGCCTGTGCCTTCCGTGCCAGAATCCTGGGCGCAGACATGACGGTCATACGTCCAGGTTCCGCACCTCGCTGCTGTGCGTCATAATAAACCGTTTGCGCGGCGCTACTTCGCTGCCCATCAACATATCGAAGGTTCGATCCGCCAGCAGCGCATCTTCCACCGTCACTTGCAGCAGCGTGCGTTCGGCCGGATTCATCGTCGTCTCCCATAGCTGCTGCGCGTTCATCTCGCCCAGCCCTTTATAGCGCTGCACGCCATATTTCTTGCCTTCCAACTGCTTCAGCAAAGTGCTTTGCTGCGCCTCGGTGTAGGTGTAGTGGATGTTTTTGCCCTCTTTTACGGCATAAAGTGGCGGCTGAGCAATGTAAAGATGGCCGTTCTCAATGAGCTTGGGCATATAGCGGAAGAAAAAGGTCAGCAGCAGTGTGCGAATGTGGCTGCCGTCTACGTCAGCGTCGGTCATGAGAAGGATGCGATGGTAACGCAAATTGCCCATGTCCATCGTCTCGCCAATGCCAATGCCCAGCGCCGAAATGAGCGATTTCACTTCGTTATTGGCCAGAATTTTGTCTAAACGCGCCCGTTCCGTATTTAAAATTTTGCCACGCAGCGGCAAAATCGCCTGAAAATGGCGGTCGCGCCCTTGTTTGGCTGTGCCGCCGGCCGAATCACCTTCAACGATATACAGCTCACACTTGGCCGGGTCGCGCTCGGAGCAGTCGGCCAGTTTGCCGGGCAGGGTAAGGCTTTCCAGGGCGCTCTTGCGCATCACCAGGTCGCGCGCTTTGCGGGCGGCGTCACGGGCGCGCGAAGAGGTGAGGCAGCGGTCAATGATCTTGCGCGCCTCGCGGGGGTTCTCCTCCATATAAGCCGACAGCGCTTCACTGGTGACGGAGGAAACAATGCCGGCAACTTCGGCGTTCATCAGCTTCACTTTGGTCTGGCTCTCGAACTGCGGGTCCGGGTGTTTGACGCTGACGACGACGGTGATGCCTTCGCGGGTGTCGTCGCTGGAGAAGTTGGTGTCTTTCTCCTTGAGGAAGTTGTTGTCGCGGGCGTATTTGTTGATGATGCGGGTAACGGCCGTGCGTACCCCGGTGAGATGGGTTCCGCCATCGGGTGTATGGATGGTGTTGGCAAAAGCAAATTCGGAAATTGCCACGCCTTCTGTATATTGCAGCGCGACTTCCACGCCGATGCGGTCTACCTCTTTTTGCACATAAATCGGATCGTGCAGCACCTTGCGGTTGCGATTCAGATAGCGCACAAAGGATTTGACGCCGCCTTCAAAATAGAAGCTCATTTCACGGGGCGTAGACGGCCGTTCGTCGCGCAGTTTTAGGTAGACGCTGCTGGTCACAAACGCCATCTCGCGGAACCGGTTAACTAACGTCTCAAAACGGTACGTCTCGCCATCGGTGAAGATCGTTTCATCATAACGAAACGTCGTTGTTGTGCCGGTATCTTCACCTGGCTTCAACTTGCGCACCTTTTCTACCGGGCCATCTGGCAGCCCGCGCTGGTAACGCTGCCGGTGCAGGTGGCCGTCCCGTTTTACCTGGACTTCCATCCAATCAGACAAGGCATTCACCGCCGCCGCGCCCACGCCATGCAGCCCACCAGATACTTTATAAGCCGATTCATCGAACTTGCCCCCGGCGTGCAGCGTGGTCATCACCAATTGCAGCGCCGACACCTTTTCGGTGGGGTGCAGGGCCACCGGAATGCCCACGCCATTGTCGCTGACACTGACCTCATTGTCGGGGTGAATGGTCACTTCGATGCGGTCGCAGCGGCCGGCCAGGGCTTCATCAATGGAGTTGTCTACAATTTCATAGACCAGGTGATGCAGCGCCTTCACGTCTGTGCCGCCGACATACATGCCTGGCCGGCGGCGGACTGCTTCCAGCCCTTTTAGCACCTGGATGCTGGTTTCGTCGTATTTGCTGGTCGAATTTGCCTGTTTTGCCATAATTTGTCCTAAAAGACCCAACGGGTAAGGGAAAACACTGGGGATCTGCCTCGTTTTATTGTGTGATTTATGCCTGTGGCAGGGGGTGCGCCTCGGTATACAACAATTGGTATCGGTCACGATAAAAAATAAACGTTGCTGTCGTCAGGGACGTGCTGATGAAGGCGTGGCCCAAGATGCTGAACAGGGTTAACCAGGAGCCATCATCCGCCAGTAGAAACAGCGTGCTTGCCAGGTTGCGAATGATGAACAAGGTCAGGATCAGCCCCAGGACTGAGAAAACGTACACCCGCACAATCCGTAAGCTTTCTGTGGCCGCCTGGTAGAGGGAACGGCCGTGTAAAGCCAACCCATGCGGCGCAAAAAACAGATAAATCACCAGCCACATCAGCAGCACCGGCCCCATAAAAAAGATGATGGTCGCCAGCCCTGCGCTGACAAACGACAGCAGCAAGCTAACCGGCAGCAGCAGCAAGTAAATCAGAAAGCCGCTTGCCAGCAGCACCAGACCCAGCAGCAGCAGCCGGGTCCACAGACGGATGGCCTGCCCTGGTCCAGGCGCGAGCCAGGCGGCACGGCCGTCTTCGGCGCCAACTTCACGGGCGATCAGGGTGAAGTAGACGGCCGTTAACAGTGCGCCTACCAGAGTAAACAACAAAAACAAGCCCAGCCACAACCCGGCGCTGTCCATCTCCACTATCTGCGTCGGCAGCGGCGTCTTTTGCGGCGTCGCCCCCACCATCAGAGCCGGCACGCCCAACAACGGAATAGACAGGCTGGTAAACAGGTTGGTGCGTGGGGCCAGCGCCAACAGTTGGGCGCTCAAATCGGCCACCGCCTGGTCTGACGGCAGCAGCGCCACCAACCGTTCAATTAGAAGTCGCCCACTCAGGCGGGGTCCTAACCAGAGGAAGGTGTCTAGCACAACAGGCAAAATAAGCAGCCACAGATGCTTGCTGGTCAGATCAAATCCGGCGGCGATGGTCCGCCATACGCCCGGTAAAGGCGCGCTATTTTCTTTCTTATGTGTCATCATTTTAACTGCTTAATTTTACCTCAAATGTTCTATGGAGGCGAAAAAGCGTGTTCTCAATCGTCCTTTGTCAATCGCCGGAACCCTTCGCCCAAAACTTCATGAGCCTGCCCAATGATCACAAAAGCGCCAGGGTCTGCTTCATAAACCAGTGCTTTCACCTGACCGATTTCGGCCCGGCTGACAGCGCACAGCAGCATTTTGCGCGCCTGCCCGGTGTACATGCCCTGTCCTTCCCAGGCCGTCACGCCGCGCTCCAACTGGCTCATGATTTGCCGGGCCACCAGTTCTGGCTCATTGGTGATGATGGTGACGATGCGCTCCACGTTCAAACCGGTCATCGCCACTTCGGCGACGATGCTCCAGACGTACAGGCCAATAATGGCGTACAGAGCAAATTCCCAACCGAAGGCCAACCCGGCGATTAACACGATGAGACCATCGGTGTACAGGTATCCCTGAGAGATAGGGATACCATATTTTTTATCCAGGAAGCGGGCCAGAATGTCTGTGCCGCCGCCGGTCGCTTTGGCGCGCAGCACCAAACCGCCGCCAATGCCGCCCAAAATACCGCCATATAATGTGTTCAGCAGCAAGTCGTCGGTGATGCCTTGGGTCGGTAGAAAAAACTGCAACCCATCCAACATCACCGAATAGAGGGTCGCTGAAACGACGGTGCGGATGAGGAAGCGTTTGCCGCCTAAATAGCGCCATCCCAGCAGAAACAGGGGCACGTTGAAGATGAACACCATCGTGCCAATGGGCCAGCCGGTGAAGCTGTTGATGATTTGCGCCGTACCGCTGACGCCGCCAACGACCAGTGTATTGGGGATAAAGAAGAAGTGCATGGCGACAACGGTTACGGCCGTTCCCACCACAATCGTCACATAATCCCGCGCAATGTCCAGGTTAGCGGGCGTGATCAACCGTGCCCGCACCCGACCGGGTAATTGTCTGATAACCATTTTAGTACCTCTATGAGCAGCGGTGTTCGGTGTTCAGTGTTCAGTGCGTGTTTTCCAGAGTGAGCGCCGACCGAAAACTGATCACTGCATACTGCATACTGACTTGGCCCCTACCCCACAACAGAAACGGCCGTTACCTGGGGCAACGGCCGTTTCCCTTTACCTATACGCCCGGAGGGGCTCGAACCCCCAACCCTCTGATTCGAAGTCAGATACTCTATCCATTGAGCTACGGGCGCAAAGTTTTTGTTTCCGAACAAAAAAGCTGACAGTCCGTTGACCATCAGCTTTAGGGCGAGTGGTGGGATTTGAACCCACGATCTTCTGGGCCACAACCAGATGTGTTAACCCCTACACCACACCCGCCATAGGCTTGAATGCAGCCAGAATGCTACCATACCTGACCCTGACAGGCAAGTGGGTTTCCCAACCTCCCAACCCGCTCTTTGCCTTTTCCCCATTCCGCTTTACAATCTCGGTCATGCACGCAGAGTTACGTACCTTGAACGGCCGTTACCGGCTTTTAGGGCGCATTGGCAGCGGCGGCATGGCGGCCGTTTACCGCGCCCAAGACCTGAAATTGGGGCGCATCGTCGCCATCAAAATGCTGCACGAGAGCCTGACCAGCGATGAAGGCTTTTTGGCTCGCTTCCAGCGCGAAGCCCACGCCGCCGCCAATCTCACCCACCCCAACATCGTCACTGTCCATGACATCGGCCAGGAGGAACACCGGCATTACATCGTCATGGAGTATGTGGATGGCTTCACCCTGAAGCAGATTATCCGCGACGCCACAGAAGACGGCCGTTTCCTGCCCGTCAGCCGCGTCCTCGACCTCGCCATCCAGATTTGTCATGGCATCGGCTACGCCCATCGCGCCAACCTGGTCCACTGCGACCTGAAACCACAAAATGTCCTTGTCACCCGCGACGATCGGGTGAAAGTAGCCGATTTTGGCATCGCCCGCGCCATCACCGAAGCCAGCCAACACCTGGCCGAAAGCCAGGTCTGGGGCACGCCGCAATACATCTCGCCAGAGCAAGCCTCCGGCGAAATGCCCACGCCGGCTTCCGACGTTTACGCCATCGGTGTGGTGATGTTTGAGATGCTCACCGGCCACCTGCCTTTTTTGGGTGATTCACCGACGGCCGTTGCCCTGAAACACCTGAATGAACAACCACCCTCCGTCATGGAATACAACCCCGGCGTGCCCCGCCAACTAGACGACATCGTCCATAAGCTGCTGGCCAAGGAGCCAACCGCCCGCTACAGCACGGCCGGGCAGCTTGGCCGCATCCTGAGTACCTACCGCGAACGCAGCCTGGCCGACACCGGCCCCGTCTACCCCACCCTGGTCAGACAGCAGCCGACGGTGAAAACGGCCGTGCCCCGCCCAGAACAAGATACCCAATTCCACCCCCACCCCCAACCCACCGCCGCTGATGCCCAAGACACGCCCGTCCGTCCCATGCGCCCCATAAAATCATCCCAAGATGGACAACCCATACCAGCCGTCGCCGACAAAGCCCTCACCCCGGCCGCCCCCGATTGGGTGATTCTTGGCCTGGGACTTGTGGACGTCATTTTATTATTAGGACTAATACCCTTGTGGTATTTCGTCTACCGAGCCTGGGCTGGCTAACACCTTCGCAGCCCTCATCCTTTCTGTTATACTGGCTGTAATTTGGCAAGAACACGGTTCGATTCTGGAGTAACCAGATACTAAAATAGAGGCTACCTGATGAATGCAGCACGAATCTCCCGATGGCTAATTTATACGTTAATTGCCGCCGCCATCCTTGCCATCCTCTGGAACATCAGCGCCACAGCCACGCCCAGCGCCGAAATTTCCATCAGCCAGCTGGCCCAACAAATCAAAACCAACGAAATCGCCAACATCCAAGTCAGCAGCAGCGGGCAAGAAGTCGTCATCCATTACGCCAACGACGCCAAACCACCGGTTAAAGCCAATGTCAGCGGCGTTAGCTCCCTGGAAGAACTCTTGCAAAGCTACGGCGTCACCGGCAGCGACTACGCCGACAACCTGCCCACCATCACGTATGCCCGCCGCAGCCAATTCACCGGCCTTCTGTCTATGATTGGCGTTTTTCTCCCGGCCATTTTGATGGTCGTCTTCATCTTCTTCATCTTTCGCCAGACACAAGGCTCCAACAACCAGGCCATGTCCTTCGGCAAAAGCCGCGCCCGTATGTTCACCAGCGACCACCCCAGTGTCACCTTCGCCGACGTGGCCGGCGCCGATGAAGCCAAAGAAGAACTCAAGGAAGTGGTCGAATTTCTGCGTGAGCCAGAAAAATTCGTCAGTTTTGGCGCCCGTATTCCCAAAGGCGTGCTGCTGGTGGGCAGCCCTGGAACCGGCAAAACCTTACTGGCGAAAGCTGTCTCCGGCGAGGCGGGCGTGCCCTTCTTCTCCATCGCCGGGTCGGAGTTTGTGGAGATGTTCGTCGGCGTTGGGGCCAGTCGGGTCCGCGATTTATTTGAGCAGGCCAAACGCCACAGCCCCTGCATCATTTTTATTGACGAGATTGATGCCGTTGGCCGCCAGCGCGGCGCCGGCCTGGGCGGCTCCCACGACGAGCGTGAACAAACCCTGAATCAGATTCTGGTGGAGATGGACGGGTTCGACACCGATACCCATGTTATCATTGTCGCCGCCACCAACCGGCCCGATATTCTGGACCCGGCCCTGATGCGACCAGGCCGCTTTGACCGCCGCGTGGTGATAGACCGGCCGGATATACGCGGCCGGGAAGCCATATTTAAAGTGCATCTACGCGGCAAACCGGTGGCCGGCAGCGTCAACGTGCCGCAGCTTGCCCGTTCTACACCTGGGTTTGTCGGCGCGGACATTGAAAATACTGTCAACGAAGCAGCCCTGTTGTCTGCGCGGCGCAACAAGAAAAACATCAGCATGGCTGAGTTTCAGGAAGCCATCGAGCGCGTCCAGCTTGGCCCGGAACGCAAAAGCCGGGTCATTACGCCGGAAGAGCGCGAGATTATCGCCTATCATGAAGCGGGGCACGCGCTGGTGAGCCATTTTTTGCCAGACGCGCCACCGCTGCGCAAAATCACCATTGTGCCACGCGGCATGGGTTTGGGCCTGACCTGGTACATGGAAAACGATAATCTGCTGCCCAACAAGTCACAGCTAATGGCACAGATCGCCAGCACACTGGGCGGACGGGTCGCTGAAGAGGTCGTCTTTGGTGAAGTAACGGCCGGAGCCAGCAACGATTTGCAGCGTGTCACCCAAATTGCCCGGACGATGGTAACGCAGTATGGCATGAGCCGTGACCTGGGTCTGCGCGTTTACGGTCAGAAACAGGAAATGGTCTTTCTGGGTCGGGAAATCAGCGAGCAGCGGGATTATTCCGATGCCGTCGCTGAATTAATAGACCAGGAAGTGCGCGCGCTGATTGACCAGGAATATGACCGGGCGCGCGCAATTTTATCGGAGAATCGGGAGACGTTGGACCGGGTCGCCAGAGAGCTGATCGAGCGAGAGACGTTGGAGGCTGAAGAGTTTGTGGCGGTTATTGAGGGGATTGAACGCGCGCCGACGGTGGGAACGGCCGTTAAACATCCCTCATCACCCAGCAAAGAAGAAGCCCGCGACTGGAGCAACCCATCCCTTAATCTGCCGCCCTCGCCCTCGCCTGCCTGAAGCAGCCATGAAGACATGCCAACTGAGCTTTCGGCCGGCGGCCGTAGAAGATTTTGTCGCCTGTCTGGCCATAGACCACAGCTACCAGACCAACCGCATCTGGCAAATGGTCGTCAGCCAGCCGCCCGCCAACCAGCCGATAGAAACCATCGGCGTGCGTTTTCAAACGCTGCGCCTACCCAAAACAACCACCATCCCCTATCCCCATGACCAGGAAGAGCTGCCCAAACGCTGGTGGCGTGCGGATTGGTTCCTGGTGGGCGAGCAGCAAGAACAAATCCATGCTTATGCCACTGCCACGCTGGAAGCGCTGCGGCCGGCCGCCTGGATTAGCGACCTGGCCGTTGCCCCATCGCAGCGCCGCCAGGGACATGGCTCACAACTGATTGCCGCCGCCGTCCACTGGGCCAGACAAGAAAACATCCGCCACTTGCTGGCTGCCCTGCCCATGAAAAACGACCCGGCCATGACATTTCTGCGCAAAAACGGATTTTTCTTTTGCGGGTATAATGAGGCCCACTTTAAACAGCACGACATCGAACTCTATTTCTGCCTGAAATTATAAATGGATAACTTGATTGAAATTTTGGCGTTAACCAACGACGTTTTACAGGCGGTCATCGTCATCTTTGGCTCGGCGGTGGTCTTGTATAATTTTGGCCGCAGCACACGCATTCGGGTGATGAAGGCGTTCTGCGCTCTGGTCTCGTTTGTGGTCATCGTCTACCTCAGCGAACTGTTGGTAAGCCGGATTATCAGCACCGAACATGCGGCCAACTGGCTGCGCGTGGGTTGGATTGGCATTGCCCTGGCCCCAGCAGCGCAGTTTCACCTGTCAGACACCTTGCTGGAGATCACCGGCGCGCCGCGCCGCCGATACATGGTGATGCTTGGTTATCTCAGCGGCATGGTCTTTTGGGGGCTGGTGTTCTGGACAGATTTAATCGTTGGCGATTTGGTCATTGTGCCCCATGCTCCCCACTTAAGTGCGGGACCGCTTTTCCCATTGTTTGCGCTGCATTTCTGGGTCGTGACGGTAGCCAGCATTTACAACGTCTGGCGAGCGCGGCAGCGCTGTATCACCAGCACCACCCGCTGGCGTATGACGATTACGTTGTTGGCCTTTCTGGCCGCGCCCCTGGCTGTGTTCCCATACCTTATTATGAGCAGCAGCAGCGCCACCCCATCCGTCTGGTTTTGGCTGGTAGCCATCGCCGGCAACCTGGTTGTCGGGGTGATGTTTGCCTCGCTGACGGCCAACCTGGTCTATTTTGGCGCAGCCTCGCCAGACCGGGTGGTGCGGGTGCGTTTGTTTAAGTTTATGGCGCGGGTTCCGCTGGCGGGCACGATTGTGCTGGTGGTGTTTATTGCCGTCAGCCGCAACAGTCCTATTTTAGGCCTGCCGGCCGAAACGGCGCTCGGTTTTGCCCTGGTAGCCACGGTGATGCTGGTGGAATGGGCGATCCACGCTTATAAACAGCCGTTAGAACGCTTTTTCCAACTCAATGACGAACCTGATGTGCGCCGCATTCAACAACTGAGCGAACGTTTGCTGACAACGGCCGACCTTCACCAATACCTGGAAAGCATTCTGGCGGCCACATGTGAAGCGCTGCGCACCCCCACGACTTTCGTCGCCGCCCTCAGCGATGATGGCTTCAAACTGGAAGCGGTGGTTGGTCCGCTGGGCGAGCCAGAAGCGCAGGCCATCTGGCAGCAAGCCGATTGGGTGGAACTGACCCACGCGGAACATGAAACCGGTAACGGCGCAAAGCTGCAAGCAGTTGACGATTTTTTCCTGTGGCAGAACTATTGGATACGGCCGTTGTACAATCAACAGCAAGATGTGGTCATCGGCATTTTTGGCATCCGCGCCCGCGCCAGCCAGCCAGACCTGAACGCCCGCGAACATCTCGTGCTGAACCGGCTGCTGGATCAGGCTGAAAACGCCCTCCAAGACCGCATTCTGCAGCAAGAAGTGTTTGCCGCTGTCGAAGGGCTGCTGCCCCAAATTACCGCCTTGCAAGAGCGCCGCCGGGCAGCCACCTTCGGCGGACTGCCGGTGCTGACAGATCCTGAAGTGGATGTGGATTCGACCACATCCCCAGAAAGTGTGGTAAACGATCCCGATTTTAACACGATGGTCAAGGATGCCCTTAGCCATTATTGGGGTGGCCCGAAACTGACCAAAAGCCCACTGTTGGGCTTGCGTGTGGTGCAGCACACGCTGGATGAATACGGCAACAATCCCACCACAGCCCTGCGGGCTATCCTGGCCGACGCCATCGAATTACAGAAGCCGGAAGGGGAACGAAATCTGTCTACAACCGAGTGGATTTTGTACAATATTTTGGAGATGAAGTTTGTCCAGGGGCGGCGGGTGCGTGACGTGGCCCGGCGGTTGGCGATGAGCGAGAGCGACTTGTACCGCAAGCAGCGCGTCGCCATCGAAAACGTGGCCCAGACCGTCGCCACCATGGAAATAGCCGTTTTGCAAGAAGCGATTGTATCACCCGAAGACCTGCCAACCGTGTCGCCAACGATTGTTACTCAATCGCCCACGGCCGCCTCTCAGCCGCCCACGGCTGTTCCTCAATCACCTATCCGCAACCTGGAAAACGCCAGTTGATCAACCAATGACCACATTTACATACCACCAACAACACCTGCACTGTGAATCTGTGCCCCTGGCCGACATTGCCGCCCAGGTAGGCACGCCGGTCTACGTCTACAGCCGGGCCGAACTACAACAGCGGGCGACGGCTTATCAGACGGCCGTCCCGTCCGCACGCAGCCTGGTTTGTTACGCCGTAAAAGCCAACGGCAACCCGACTCTGCTGCGCCTGCTGTCTGACGCCGGCCTGGGGGCCGACGTCACAAGCGGCGGCGAGCTATTTCTGGCGCTGCACGGCGGCATTGCCCCGGAAAAGATCATCTACTCCGGCGTGGGCAAAACGCGGGCGGAAATTGAGGCGGCCGTGCGCGCCAACATTCACGCCCTCCACATCGAGTCGGAGATGGAACTGTTAACCGTGGAAAGCGTCGCCAGGGAGCTGCAAACCCAGGCGGCTGTCAGCGCGCGCGTCAACCCAGACATCAACGTACAGACCCATCCCTACATCAGCACGGGGCAGCATTCGCATAAATTTGGCGTGCCGCTGCCAACGGCCGTCCACCTGCTGCGGTTGGCAGCCGCTTCCCCCTACTTACGCCCGGTGGGTCTGGCCGCCCACATCGGCTCGCAAATCACCGACGTGACTCCGTTTGGCGAAGCTGCGCGTTTCCTGGTAACGGCCGCGCAGCAGTTAGCTGAATCAGGTATCCCACTGAGGTATTTGGATGTTGGTGGTGGACTGGGGATTGACTATGCGGATGATGATGTTCCAACAATTGCAGGTTGGGCAGCGGCCGTTGCCCAACCTGTTCTGCAAGCCGGTTACAACGTGGTCCTGGAACCGGGACGCTCGATTGTTGGTCCAGCTGGTATACTACTTACTCAAGTTGTCTACACGAAAAATCAGGGCGAAAAACATTTCACCATTGTAGATGCCGGTATGAACGACCTGATTCGCCCAACGCTGTACAGCGCCTACCACCCTGTGCAAACGGTTAAACAATCAGCGGACGACAGTGAACGAATAACCACAACTGTCGTCGGGCCAATCTGTGAAACAGGGGATTTTTTGGCCAAGGAACGACCGCTGTCGGCCATGCAGCCGGGTGAGTTGCTGGCTGTGTTGCAGGCCGGGGCGTATGGCTTTGCGATGAGTTCCAATTATAACGGCCGTGTCCGCCCTGCCGAGGTGTTGGTAGATGGCGCCCAGTTCCGGGTGATTCGCCGTCGCCAGGAATTTGCCCATTTGCTAGATGGATGTGCGTGAGACGGCCGTTTTTGTGTAAAATAACGCCATACGGACTTTGGTGCGCTGCTGTTGGCACGTTCTGAATTTTTTATTGAACCAAAAAGTGGAGGTCATTATGTCAATCTGGCTTCTTGATAACAGCCTCAAAGTCGCCATCTACTACGACGAGGGCGATTGCGATTATGACGACAATATATGCGTCTCGATCATTGAGGATTGCCCGGAAGAGGAAAAGGTCTTCCGCCACGATGAAACAAACCTCTACCTGACGCCGGAACAGGCGATCCAACTCATCCAGGCGCTCACCGCCGCCACAGCAAACAGCAAGTTACCGCAGCACGGCGATTAAGAAAGGGCGCACAGCCAACGGTTGGCGGTTCATCACGATTTTAAGGCTGGGTCGGCCTGGCGCAGGAAATCCCAGGTGTAAATGCCGGTCCAATGGCCGTCGCTCCATGCAAATTGTAGGGCATAACTGCCCACAGCCTCGACGCTCTTCAGATTCATGTTTTCATCGCGGGTGGTGCGCATCACCCCTAAATCGGGTGGACCACCCATGTTTTCGTGCCCGCCCCGGCACTCCACGCAAGGACAAATGGCCCGCAGCCCGGCAAAAGGCAGCCGACTGACGTGCCCATCGTTCCAGTTGATGATCAATACACGCTCATTGCGATCGGCCGTTACGCCGGTTGGTTTTATTTTTTCCATAGTTCACCAGTAAATACACCTGAATGAATCAACTACAGGCTGGCCAACCGCTCGCGGAGTTCGGTCTGGCTGGCCTGTAGTTGGGCCAGTTTGTCGCGCTCTTTTTGTACAACGGCCGTTGGCGCTTTCGCTGCAAACGGACTATCCAACAAACCGGTCAGCCGCTGAACCTCTTTGTCCAGCGCGGCCAGTTCCTGGCTTAACCGCGCTTTTTCCTTTTCCAGGTCCACCATACCCGCCAGCGGCAGATAGCAGGTCACGTCGCCCAGGGCCAGGGTGACGGCCGCATCGGGGGCGTCGGACTGGGGCACGATGTGCAGTCGGTCGTCGTTTAGCCGGGCCAGGAAGGCGAGGGTGGCACGTTGGGATTGTAAGACGGCCGTTCGTTCACCTGCCACCACAACAGCCCCAATTTTGCGCGCCGGTTCCACCTGGTTGTCCGACCGGGCGGCGCGAATCTCGCGCACCAGGTCGCGCAGCCGCTCATAGTCCGCCGCGCCTTCAGGGTAAATGCGGTCGGCCATCGGCCAATCGGCGATGATCAGCGCCTCAGCCCAGCCCTCGTCTGGCGCAATGCCTAAGTCGGCGTCCACAAACGCCTGCCGGAGCTGCTGCCACGTCTCTTCGGTGACAAACGGGATGTAGGGATGCAGCAGCCGCAGGCTGTGGTCCAGCACGCGCCGCAAGACGGCCAACGTCGTCCAGGCCGCTGCTCCGCCCGCTTCCAACTGCACTTTGGCCGTCTCCACATACCAGTCGGCAAAATCGCTCCAGAGAAAATCGTACACCTGCCGTCCTGCCTCGCCAAACAGGTAGTTGTCCATCAGACGGTCGGCTTGTTTGATCACCTGAGCCAGCCGGGTCAGAATCCACTGGTCGGCCGGTGTATAGTCTGGTGTGGCCGGTTTGTCTGCGCGGTTGGCCTTGTTCAGGCTGCGGGTGATGAAGCGCGTGGCGTTCCAAATTTTGTTGGCGAAGTTACGGTTGCTGGCTACTTTTTCCAGCGCCAGATTGAGGTCGGCGCCGGGTGTGCCGCTGGTGAGTAGGGTAAAGCGCAGGGCATCCGTACCATATTCGCCCATCACTTCCAGCGGGTCGGTAACGTTGCCGTAGCTTTTGCTCATTTTACGGCCGTGTTCGTCGCGCACCAGCCCATGCAGATAAACCGTATGGAAAGGTATGTCGTTGGTAAACAGCGCCGCCGACATCACCATACGCGCCACCCAGAAGAAGAGGATGTCGTAACCCGTTTCCATGACATCAGTGGGGTAAAAGCGGGCCAGATCGGGCGTTTGCTCCGGCCAGCCCAGGGTAGAGAAGGGCCAGAGGGCGCTGCTGAACCAGGTGTCCAACACATCGGGGTCTTGCTCGATGTGCGGGCTGGCGCAGTGGGCGCAGTGGGATGGGTCGGTACTGGTCACGGTTTGCCCGCCGCAGTCGGCGCAGTACCAGACGGGAATGCGATGGCCCCACCACAATTGGCGGCTGATGCACCAGGGGCGGATATTTTGCAGCCAGTTGTCCCACACTTTGACAAAGCGTTCGGGCACAATTTTGATACGGCCGCTGTGGACCGCGCGCAGCCCCATCTTGGCCGTTGGTTCGGCGTCCACAAACCACTGCTTGCTCACCAGCGGCTCGATGATTTCGCCGCCGCGCTGGCTGCGCGGCACATTGAGGGTGTAGTTGTCTTTTTTGATGGTCAGCCCGGCGGCTTCCATGTCGGCCCACAGTTTTTCACGGCAGGCAAAGCGCTCCATCTCAGCATAAGGGCCGGCGTGATGGTTCATGGTGGCGTCGCGGTTCATGACGTTGATGATTGCCAGACCATGTTTTTTGCCGATCTCAAAGTCATTGGGATCGTGGCCGGGGGTAATTTTGAGCGCGCCTGTACCAAAGGCCATGTCCACGTACTCGTCGGCGATGATCGGGATTTCGCGGTCCAGCATGGGGACCAGGCAGGTTTTGCCAATGAATGCTTGGTAGCGTTCGTCGTCGGGGTGAACGGCAACGGCCGCATCGCCCAAAATCGTCTCTGGCCGTGTTGTGGCAACGGGCAGCGAGCCGCCGCCGGCCATCGGGTAATTGAAGTAGTACAGAAAACCAGGTTCTTCGCTGTACTCCACTTCCAGGTCAGATACGGCCGTTTGCAGCCCCGGCGACCAATTGACCAGATACTCTGCCTGGTAAATCAGCCCCAGACGATACATACGCACAAAGGCTTCGCGCACCGCCGTGGACAACCCCTCGTCCAGGGTGAATCGCTCACGGTCCCAATCGCAGCTTGCTCCCAGACGGCGTAGCTGTTTGGTGATATAGCTGCCGTACTTTTCCTTCCATTCCCACGTGTGCTGTAAAAAGCGCTCGCGGCCAATTTCCTCCCGCGTCTCTTCTAGAGTGCGCAGCAGCATCTTCTCCACTTGCAGCTGCGTGGCGATGCCGGCATGGTCCACGCCCGGAACCCACAACGCCGCCCGCCCCTGCATCCGAGCACGGCGAATCATCAAATCTTCCAGGGCGACAAACATCACGTGCCCCATGTGCAGTTCACCGGTAACGTTGGGCGGCGGGATGGAAATGACAAATGGCCTGGCGTCGGCCGGGCGCGTTTCCGGCTTAAACCAGCCGTTTCGCTCCCACCACTGGTAAAGGCGTTCTTCGGTGTCCTGGAAGTTGTAGGTTTTGGGCATGTCGGGCATAGAATTCCTCGATTGACGATTGATAATTGACAATTAAAAAGCTCTCCCATCCAATCACGGACGAGAGAGCTGAGTCTCACGCGGTACCACCTTGGTTCCGTGTTCCGTATTCCGTGTTCCGCAGTCCGCAGTCCGTCGGATAACGGCTTACGGATAACGGCTTACGGCTTACGGCCGACGACGCTCTGAGCTGTAACGGGCTGACCCGGTTTTGCTTACTGGGTTTCAGCAAAACGATTCATGGGCGACTTGGGTAACGGCCGTTCCGGTCAAAGTTTTCAGCCAATGGCCTACCAGCCAATGACCCGGACTCTCTTGCGGCGGCGACGCTGCCTACTACTCCCAATCACTATCTTTGTTATATTGCTGCGTAGTATAACAACAGGCCAGACCGAGGGCAAATTAAGGGCGCTATGTTGAATGAGATTCCCGCGGCAAACTATGCCAACAAGAGCAGCACGGCCGTTACGTTTAGCAGCGTTTTGGGCACGAGGGCGGCCGGCGTGCAATACTCTTGCTCTTTACTGCCATCGGCGCTTTGTTCCGAGCAGTGAGCATTACCGCCCGAAGCGCCCAGGCCATCCAGGCTGGGAATAAGATGCCAGAAATAGTTGCCGTCGCTCAGGCCGCCACGCTCTTCCGGCTCCACACGAATGCCGAGCGCTTCGCCCGCCGCCTGCCAGATGGCAAATAGATGGTCGGTGGCCGGATTACGCGGCCAGGGTTGTGTCTGGCGCGTGACCGCCACCGAGACACGACAGGCGAAGTAGCCGTCGCTGCTGCGGCGGCTGGAACGGCCGTTCCACGCCAACATCCCGGCCACGCCCGCTGCATACACAGCCGGGTCGAAGGCGCGCATCTCCACATCCAGGCTGGCCTGGTGGGGCACGCGGTTAGTCACCGTGCCGCCGCTGATCACGCCAGGATTGAAGGTCAGGCCACGGCCGTAATCGGTCATGGCGGCTACTTGCTGCACCACGTCGGCCATTTGCACGATGGCGTTGGCTCCTTGTTCATGGGCGCTGCCAGCGTGGGAGGCTTTGCCCTCCGCCTCCAGGTGATAAGTCGCCATGCCTTTGCGGGCCACCACCACTTTGGCCCGGCCGTTCTCCATGTAACCACCCTCAAAAATCAGGCAGGCCAGGGCGCTGCCTAACTGCTCTATGCACAATTGGCCGAAATCCATGCCGTTGGTCTCTTCCGAAGCGTCTAGCAGAATGGTCCAGGTGACATCGTTATAGACGGCCGGGGTGATGGCTTGCAGCGCATCTAGCATCATGTAAATAATCAGCGTGCCGCCTTTGATGTCTACCGTGCCGGGACCGTAGATTCGCGCCCCGTCTTCGCGCCAGGCAAAGTGATGGCGGATTTCTTCGTCGGGCGGGAAGACGGTGTCCAGGTGAGAGACCAGGCCAATCTGACGGCCAGATTGACCAGGGCGGTTAAGGAGGAGATGGTGGCCGAAGTCCGGGTTGGCGGAAGGGATAAAAACGGCCGTAAAGCCCAATGCTTCAAAGGCAGCGGCCGTCAGTCGGCCCAATTCATCCACCCCGGTGGGATTGGCGGTGAAGCTGTTAATGTCTACCATGCGCCGCAGCAGGGCCAGATAATCGGGCAGTTTTGTCTGTAGGTAAGCGTGAACTTGTTGTTGGATTTCTGTTTGAGTCATAGATTGTTCCTTTGCCAGTAACCATCCAGTCCTTAAAGGTTGGCGAATGCCTTTAGGGTCCTGGTCGGTGTGACCCTGTTATAACATCCCCAGGCGGCGGCGGCAAAACAATTCGACGAAATCACTTGACCAGCCAACGCTGGGAGCTTACACTTTCGCCAGCAGAACTCGGAATTGCACGGCGAGCCACGGAGGGGAGACGCAGCGCCGGGCAAACGCAGATTACGCAGCTTTTTTATCTTCAGTCTGTGAAATCTGCATAATCTTTGATAACCCTTTTTCGCTCTGGCTTGTCCAGGTTAGGAGTTGCCACATGAAACAATTGATCACGCTAGAAGCGCTGCGCGCCGGGCTGCCCTACGTGCGGCAGTCGCCGCCGGATAACGGCCGTCTTGCCCTCATTGTCTCCCGGCCGGCCGAAGATGAGCGGGTGGTATTGGCAGCGGCCGTTCTAACCCAGGCCAATGGATTGGAAGGTGACACCTGGCTGGAACGTGAAAGCCGCCACTCACCAGACGGCCGCGCCGACCCCGACCGGCAGCTTACCCTGGTCAACATCCGCGCCCTGCAAATTATTTCCCCCGACGAAACGCGCTGGCCGTTGGCCGGCGACCAGCTTTATGTGGACATGGACCTCAGCCCGGAGAATTTGCCGCCGGGGCAGCGGGTGAAAGTGGGCACGGCCGTTCTCGAAATCACCGCCGCTGAACACCGCGGCTGCCTGAAATATGCCCAACGTTTCGGCAATGACGCCCTCAAATTCGTCAACCAGGATGGCTGGCCGCTGCGTCTGCGCGGCATTTATGCCCGCGTTATCCAGGATGGCACTGCGGCCGTTGGCGCTGCCATCAGCAAAATCGAGCCGGCAAACCAACCAGGCAGCTAACCAGCGGAGAATAAACAATGAGCAAATTATGGGGCGGCCGTTTCCAGAAAGCAACGGCCGATTTAGTCCGCCAATACCACGACAGCCTGCCCTTCGACCAGCGGCTGTACGAGCAAGACGTCATCGGCAGCGTGGCCTGGGCGCGGGGGCTGGTGGGCGCGGGCGTGCTAACAATCGCCGAAGCGGAAACGATCATCGCCGGGTTGGAACAGGTGCGGGGCGAATTCGCCGCCGGGAAGTTTGAATTTGCGTCGGGCGATGAGGATGTGCATACGGCCGTTGAACGTCGCCTGACCGAAATTGTCGGCGCGGTTGGCGGCAAACTGCACACCGGCCGCAGCCGCAACGACCAGGTGGCTACCGATTTCCGCTTGTGGGTGATGGGGGCCATCGAACAATTGCAGAACCATCTGAAGGAATTGCAGGCAGCATTGGTGGCAAGCGCCGCCGCCAATCTGCACACCCCCATGCCCGGCTACACCCATTTGCAGCACGCCCAACCCATCACCTGGGGACATTGGGCGCTGTCGCATTTCTGGCCGTTGCAGCGGGACCAGGAACGGTGGGCGCAGGCAAGAGAACGAACGGCCGTTCTCCCCCTCGGTTCCGCCGCCTTGGCCGGGACCGCCTACCCCGTAGACCGGGGGTCGCTGGCCGACGCGATTGGCTTCCCATCCATCAGCCAAAACAGCCTGGACGCCGTCGCCGACCGCGATTTCGCCGCCGACTTTCTCTACGCGGCGGCGATGACCGGCCTGCACCTCAGCCGCCTCTCCGAGCAGCTTATCCTGTTTAGCAGCGCCGAATTTGGCTTCGTGGCGTTGGACGACGCCTACAGCACCGGCTCCAGCATCATGCCGCAGAAGAAGAATCCAGACACATTGGAACTGACGCGGGGCAAAAGCGGCCGTCTCATCGGCAATCTGGTGGGCTTGTTGACGACGCTGAAGGGGCTGCCGTCCACGTATGACAAGGACTTACAGGAGGATAAAGAGCCGGTGTTCGACGCCTTCGACACGCTGGCGCTGGCCCTGCCGGTGATGGCCGGGCTGATCACCACGCTGCAAATTCGGCCAGAGCGCATGGCGGCGCATTTGGAGCCAGGGCTGCTGGCCACCGACCTGGCCGACTATCTGGTGAAAGAGCGGAGGATGCCGTTTCGGCAGGCGCACCACATGGTAGGCGCGGTGGTACAGTTGGCGGAAGAAAAGGGGCTGTTGTTGACGGAACTAAGCGCGGCCGATTTGTTGGCGGTCAGTGAGGAATTGGGGGAAGGGGTTACGGCCGTTTTCGATTTCACCACTTCCCTGGCTTCCCGCAACGCGCCTGGCGGCACGTCTCCGGCAGCGCTGCGAAGCCAACTTCAGGCTGCCCAGAAAAGTCTGGCAGCCATCTAAACCTGGCGCTACCGGGGTACAGCGGCTTCAGCCATCAACTCTTCGATGCTGCTGACCAGTTCGTGCCGGGCTACCGGTTTGGTCAGGTACTTGTTGGCTCCGGCCAGCAGCCCTTCTTGCACTGCTTCCGGGCTGGTTTTGGCGCTCAGAAGAATGATGGGCAGAACGGCCGTAGCCGCATTTTCCCGCAGCGCACGGCACAACGTGATACCATCCATCTGCGGCATCATCACGTCCAAAATCACCAGGTCTGGTAAGTTTTGCTCAATTTTCTCCAGAGCATCCAGGCCATCTTCTGCTTCCGTCACCTCGCAATCTGCCGGAGCCAGCATCAATTGCAGCAGGGTACGGGTCATTGGTTCATCATCAACTACCATTACAGACCAGGTCACTTGTCAACTCCTTCGAATGTCTCAACAAATAAGCGCTTCACAAATATCTTACCAGACAAATTTTAACACTTTTCCAATTGAGAGATAATCCTACCAATAGTCCTAAAATTGCTTGCGGCTAAACCTGTACTGAATTAAAAGGCTTTTTATGGGTCTAGCCAGTAAAAATACCGTTAAATTTTTGGCAAAACACCAGGCAACAAAGCAAACCCACCAAAATCGCACAGATTTTGGCAGCCACTGCTCAAAGATTTTGGCAGCCACTGCTCAAAGATTTTGGCAGCCACTGCTCAAAGATTTTGGCAGCCACCGCTCAAAGGAGAAAGAGACATGGGTTTCCTAAAGAGAATATTCGGCAAATCAGAAGAAAAAACGGCCGTCATCACCATCGTTTCCGGGCTGCCCCGTTCCGGCACTTCCATGATGATGAAAATGATCGCCGCCGGCGGCATCCCCCCACTCACCGACGCCATTCGCGCCGCCGACGAGGACAACCCCAAAGGGTATTTCGAGTTTGAGCGTGTCAAGCAAATGGACAAAGGTGACGTTGCCTGGGTCGCCGATGCCCCCGGCAAAAGTGTCAAGGTCATTGCCGCGCTGCTAAAACACCTGCCGCCCGGTTATGAATATCGGGTCATCTTCGTCCAGCGCAACATGGCTGAAATCCTGGCTTCACAGCGCAAAATGCTCGTCCATCGCGGCGAGGACGCCAGCAAAATGGACGACGCCAAAATGGCCGACCTGTTCGCCAAACATGTGCAGCAGGTAAAAGGCTGGCTGGCCGAACAACCCAATTTCCAGACACTTTATATCCATTACAGCGACGTATTGGCCGATCCGGCGGCAGCGGCCGAACAGATCAATGAATTCCTCGGCGGGAAACTGGACGTGGCGAGCATGGCGACGGCCGTTGACCCAACCTTTATCGCAACCGCCAGCAGTCGGCCTGAATGGTTTTCTCGGCTGCTTATATCGCTGAACAAAAGCAGACGGCCGTTTCAGGGAGAAACGGCCGTCTACCTCCGTCCCCCTCTGCTTCTTTCTTGACAATTCCCCGATTCAGATTAAAATTTACCATATACAAATTTTTATTTTGATACATCTAAATTCATATCTAAGTAATCATCGAGAAATTACATGGTCCAGATTGGACCAATCTCCAAGATTGGTCCAATCTAAAAAACAGGAAGTTATTCTTAGACGATTACTAAGGAGTCTGATATGCCAGATCCTGCTGTTGCTTTATTGATAGGAGTGGCTGTATTGGGGGTAACGGCCGTTATCCTCTGGCCGGATCGCGGCCTCTGGGCGCGCTGGCAGCACAGCCGCCACCTCAACGAGCGCGTGCAAAGCGAAGACGCCCTCAAACACATCTACAAATGCGAAATGGAAGGACGCCGCCCGACCATCGAAAGCATTGCCGGGGCTATTCACGCCAACCTGGACGACACCGCCCACCTGCTGGTCGCCATGCAAAATGGCGCACTGGTCGCCATAGCCGGCGGCGACATTCACCTGACCGCCACCGGGCGCGAAGCGGCGCTGCACATCATCCGCGCCCACCGCCTGTGGGAGCATTACCTGGCGCAAGAAACTGGTTTTGAAGAGGCTGAATGGCACGGCCGTGCCGAACGTCTGGAACATTCCCTCACCATAGAACAGGTAAACGCCCTGGCCGACCAACTGGGCCACCCGCGCTACGACCCCCACGGCGACCCGATTCCCACGGCCACGGGCCAGGTCGTCAGCCACGGTGGGCAGCCGCTTACCAATCTGCCTTTGGGAAAGCCCGGCCGCATTGTCCATCTGGAAGACGAACCGCCCATTGTGTACGCGCAGCTGGTCGCCGAAGGATTGTATCCGGGGATGCCGGTGCGCATCATCGAAGCCGGGCCTGAACGAGTGCGCTTTTGGGCCAACGGCGATGAACACCTATTGGCCCCCATGTTGGCCGCCAACATTTCGGTGGTAGCCGAGCCGTTCGCCGCCAAAATCGAAGACACCGACCCAATCGGCAGCGAAACCCTCAACCGTCTACCTATCGGCCAATCGGCGGAAGTGGTCGGTATTTCCAACAAATGCCGCGGGGCCGAACGGCGGCGTTTTATGGACCTGGGTATTTTGCCCGGCACCCGCATCACGGCCGAAATGCGCAGTCCCAGCGGCGACCCTACCGCCTATATCATCCGCGACGCCCTTATTGCCCTGCGCCATGAGCAAGCTAACCTGATCCGCATCAAAACACCAACGATGAACGAGGGACGATGAACGCTAAAACCAACCCCCAACTCCCAATCTCTGACGCCCAATCGCCAATCCCCCATGCTTCCTCCGCCTGCGCCACATGCCCGGCGCACAATGCCGGCAACCTGCTGAAGCTGGGCGTAGACATGACCGATTGGGATTATGTGGTTGCCCTGGCAGGCAATCCCAATACCGGCAAAAGCACGGTGTTCAACAGCCTCACCGGCTTGCGCCAGCACACCGGCAACTGGCCGGGGAAAACTGTCACCCGCGCCGAAGGTGGCTTTAGTTACGGTGGCAATCGCTTCAAAATGGTGGATTTGCCGGGAACCTACTCTCTGCTTTCCACCAGTCTGGACGAGGAAGTAGCCCGCGATTTTCTGCTGTTTGGCCAACCCGACGTGACCATTATCGTCGTGGATGCCACACGCCTGGAACGCAACCTGAATCTGGCGCTGCAAGTGCTGGAAGTGACCGACCGCGCCGTTGTCTGCCTGAATCTGATGGACGAGGCGCGCCGCCACCACCTGACGGTGGACGACCGGCGGCTGGCGCGCGATTTAGGCGTGCCGGTTGTGCCCACGTCCGCGCGCCAGGGTGAAGGGCTGAAGGAGCTGCTGCAAGCGGTCAGCGATGTGGCGACGGGGCAAACCGTATGCAAACCGCATCGCATTCAAACAGGCTCATCGGCCATCCAATCGGCCCTGACGACGTTGGTGCGGCAGATACAACAGGCATTTCCCAACGTGCCCAATGCCCGCTGGGTGGCGCTGCGGCTGCTGGATGGCGATCCGCGCATCGCCGCGGCTATCCACAGCGGCGAACTGGGCGACCTGAGCCGCCAGTCACCGGAGGCGGCCCAAGACCTGGTCTTGCGGCTGGAAACGGCTTAAGGAGAAAACGACGTGACACAGCTGATACCCTCTCAACCAAACGTGGACGATATTTTGCAGACGGCCGAAGCGCTGCGCTGGCAAATTGGGCGCGATTTTCACGACCGGCTGATGGAAGATATTTATACCGATGCGGCGCGGCTGGCCGACCGGGCCGTAACCCGGCCGGATGAAAAACCGCGCTTCGACCTGGATCGCACGATTGACCGGATTGTGACCAGCCAGGTGTGGGGTTTCCCCATGATGATTTTGCTGTTTACGTTGGTCTTCTGGCTGACCATCACCGGGGCCAACTATCCGTCGCAATTTTTGGCGTCGCTGCTGATTGACACGGCCGTTCCCTGGCTGCATGGTCTGGCAAATGCCGTTGGCGCGCCCTGGTGGTTGGCCGGATTTGTGATTGACGGCATGTATCTGGCAACGGCCTGGGTGGTCAGCGTGATGCTGCCGCCAATGGCGATTTTCTTCCCCCTGTTCACGCTGCTGGAGGATTTTGGTTATTTACCGCGCGTGGCCTTCAACCTGGACAACATCTTCCACAAGTCGGGGGCGCACGGCAAACAGGCGCTGAGCATGATGATGGGCTTCGGCTGCAACGCCGCCGGGGTGGTGGCGACGCGGGTAATAGACAGCCCGCGCGAGCGGCTGATCGCCATTATCACCAACAATTTTGCTTTGTGTAACGGCCGTTGGCCCACCCAAATCCTCATCGCCACTGTGTTCATTGGCGCGATGGCGCCGGCTTACCTGGCCGGGCTGATTTCGGCCCTGGCGGTGGTCAGCATTGCGATGCTGGGCGTGCTGCTCAGTTTTGCCGTTTCCTGGAGCTTGTCGCGCACGGTGCTGCGCGGCGAGGTGTCTACGTTTAGCCTGGAGCTGCCGCCGTATCGGCCGCCCCAGGTGTGGCGCACCATCTACACTTCGTTTATTGACCGCACCATTTACGTGTTGTGGCGGGCAGTGGTCTTCGCCCTGCCGGCCGGCGCGGCCATCTGGCTCATCTCCAACATCACTGTCGGCGGGACCAGCATAGCCGAATATCTGGTCACCTGGCTTCATCCGTTGGGCATCCTCGTCGGCCTGAATGGGGTCATTTTGCTGGCTTATGTAGTGGCAATCCCGGCCAACGAGATTGTCATTCCGACGGTGTTGATGTTGACAGTGCTGGTGACCGGTGGAGAGGGCGGCGCCGGCGCGGGCGTGATGTTTGAAATGAATTCCACGTCTGACTATGTGGCGCTGTTTACGGCAGGCGGCTGGACGTTGTTGACGGCCGTCAACCTGATGCTCTTTTCCCTCATGCACAATCCTTGCTCGACGACCATTTACACCATCTATAAGGAGACAGGCAGCAAAAAATGGACGGCCGTCGCCGCCCTGCTGCCGCTGGCGATGGGCTTCATCGTCACCTTCTTTGTCGCCCAAATCTGGCGGCTGCTCAGTTAAGGCAAAGGCGCTGCCGGGCAGCGCCTTTGCCTCAGGCGACCCAACCCCACAAGAAAAATTGGCCGCTGAAATAGAGATACAACACAAAAGATGGGTAAAAAATCAACCGGTGAACCAGGCCGTTTTTGCCTGCCAACGCCAGCAGCATAAAGAGCGGGAAAAAGGCCAGCACATAACGCGAAAAAGAATACAACGGCTTCACCGCGGAGACGGGCAGCAGCATGAACAGCAGCAGCATAACCGAATAGAGACCATAGGTGACGTTGAGCCGCCGAAAGGCCAAAACTGCGCCAACAACGAGCAGCCCGGCGCAAAAAAAATCAAACCAGAGGGTAAATTCCCCGGCGCGGGCTGTGCCGCCCAAAAACATGGTTTGCAGGGCGCGGAGCAAATCTGTGCCCGGCAAGCCGGTAGTCTGGAACCAGTATTGTTGATATATCTGGTTGATGGGCGGCAAGCCGACCCACCAGCGCCAGAGCAAGAAAACGGCCGTACCTACCCCCGGCAGTCCTACCGCCAAAAGCCCCTTTATTCCTTTCGTCCCTTTGTCCCTTTGTAATAAAAACTCCTTCCCCCCCTGCCGCCACCACTCATACGCCAGCGGAACCAGCAGCACCCAGCCCGTCAGCCGGGTGAGCGACGCCAAAAAACCGAGAATGCCCGCCAGCAGGAAACGGCCGTGTCCCCTTGCCGCCCACACCGAACCCAACGCCAGCAGCACAAACAACGACTCCGAATAAGGCGCCAGCCAATAGAAACCCACCGGGAAAAAAGTCAGATACAACAGCGCCCGCGGCGCAAACTGCACCCCTAATTCTGCTTCCACCACCCGATAAAACAGCAGCAGCAGCCCAACAAACGCCAGGTTGCTGATGAGCAGCGCCGCGACCAGGTTGGCCGTTGGTCCGCCGCCAAACAGCAAGCCAAATCCGCGCATCGCCAATGGATAAAGCGGTGGAAAGACAGAATCCTCTTCGTGGACGTAGCCTTCCTGGGCGATGCGCAGGTAGCGCTGCGCGTCGAAGCGCTGCCAGGGGCCAAGCAGCAGCCCGGCAGCGCCGGAATCGAGGTGAGGTTGGTCGAGATACGGCCGTGCCACATCATCCGGCCCCAGCGGCGCGGGGATGAGCAGCGGCACCACAATCCCCCAAACCGTCAAAAGCACGCGGGCCGCCAGAAACGTGAGGAGGGGAACTTTAACGGCCGGTTTCATTGACTCAGTCAAGTACTTAGGGTTCATATGTTTTTAACCTGGTGAGATTGGACCAATCTCCAAGATTGGTCCAATCTGGAAACTCCAAAGTTAATTGCAAACGAACCCTTAGATCTGAAAATCCAGCCCCAATTCGTTGACGGCGATGGTGATGGTGGTCTGGCTGCCAGACGGCCGTTCCCCACCTTCTCTTAGCAGAAAATCGGCCAATGGTTCGCGCAGGTGTCGGGCGATGATGCGGCGCAACGGCCGTGCGCCAAACTGCGGCTCATCATTTTGCGCCAGCAGCCAAACCTTCGCCTCATCGGTCAGCGTCAGTTGAATGCCCTGGTTTCCCGCCAGTTGCAGCTCTTTTTTCAGCAGCAGGTCCAGAATACGCGCCAACTGCTCGTTGTCCAACTGGTGGAACAAGATAATTTCATCCAGCCGGTTGAGAAATTCGGGACGGAAGAAGCGATTCACGTCGTTTAATACTCGTTCACGCTCCAATTGGCCGATGACCGGGACCTGCATGTGGCCGGACCCCAAATTGCTGGTCATGATCACCACCGTCTCGCCAAAAGTCGCCAGGCGACCCTGGCTGTCAGTCAGGCGGCCCTCTTCCAGCACTTGCAGCAGCACATCGAAGACGCGCTGATGGGCCTTCTCCACCTCATCGAACAAGACGACGGTATACGGCCGTTCCCGCACAAAATTGGTCAACTGCCCGCCCGCCTCGTGGCCCACATAACCCGGCGGCGAGCCGATCAGCCGGTTGACGCTGGCTTCTTCCTGGTACTCACTCATGTCCAGCACCAACATCGCCTGCTCTGTGCCAAACATAAATTCGGCCAACGCCTTGGCCAGCTCTGTCTTGCCCACGCCGCTGGGACCGAGAAAAAGGAAAGAGCCAATCGGCCGTTTGGGGTCGCGCAGTCCCACGCGGGCCGTTTTGACGGCGCGGCTGATGGCTAAAATCGCCTCCTCCTGGCCGATGATGCGCTGATGCAGATGGTCCACCATGTTGGCGTATTTGCCGCGCTCATCGGCGCTCAGTTTGGCGATGGGGATTTTGGTCATCTGGCTGGCGGCGACCATCACATCGTCAGGACTGAGACGGCCGTCGGCTTCTACCTGGGGCAGATTGGCAATGTGCTCCTGCTTGACCATGCGCACCAGGGCGCAGGCGCGGTCGGCCAACTGCACGGCGGCGGCCGGCAGGGCGATGGTTTTGATGTATTGGCCGGCCAGGGTAACGGCCGTTTCCAGGCTCTCCCGCGTCACTTCAATCTCATACTCCTGCTCTAAACGCTGTTGGTGGAACAACAGCATGGCCGTCGCTTCCGCTTTGGTGGCGGCAGGCACGTCCAGCCGCTGGGTGTTTTGGCGGATGATGGGGTCGCTGTTGAGCCGGTCATACACCCCCGGCGTGGCCGTGCCGATGATGACATGCTCGCCGCCTAACATCGCCTTGTGCAGTTCGCGGGTCACGTTTTCCGGCAGGCGCGCCCGCAGCCGGTCGGCAAAAAAGCGTTCGATTTCCGGGACCAGCAAAATGCCGCCGCTGCTGCGCCGCAGGGCCACGCGCATCGTCGCCAGAGGATTCTCTAACAAAGCCGGTTCGTTGATTTCCACCACCGAGCGCAAACCGGTCGGGCCTTTGCCTTCGGCCAGCAGCTGCGCCAGACTGTAGACCAGGGTCCGCTTGCCCGCGCCCTCTGGCCCAACCAGGATGACGTGGCGCCGCCGCGTCAAAGCCAGCAGGCTGATGAGTTCATTCAGCAGCGCCTCCCGCTGGTAGACGGCTTGCGCCTGCCCCCGTTGGGCGTCGTCTACATAATCAAAAATAATGGGCATACCATCGGCGCTGCTTTCGGCCAGCAGTTCGATCACCGCTTCCGTGGTGATACCGATGCGCTGCAAAACAGCATACGTGGTCACATTTTTTTGCGCCATCGCTGCCAGAGCGTGGCCGCTGTTGACCTTGAGTTCTTCGCGTGATTGGGCCAGGGTCAGCCCTTCATCCAGGATAATGAGGGTTTCATCGGCCAGCGGCGTGTCTTTGCCAAAGTCGTCGGTATAGTTAAATTTGGCGTCGCGCCCTTTGCTGAGGTGGGTCACTTGTTCCACGCGCCGCACCAGATCGTCCCAATCGAAGCCGCGCTCTTTTTGCAGGCGGCGCAAAATCTGATGGGCAACGGCCGTATTATCGTCCAAAAACACCCGCAGCAACAGCTGCGGCGTGAGCAGGGTAAGCTGATAGTCGCGCAGTTTGGTAACGGCCGTCGTCATCAGCCGGGACAATTCGGGGGAAGGGATGTTGGGGTTTAGGTTGTTCATAACAATGGTCAATTGTCAATTGTTAATTATCAATTGTCAACGGTTGGCAATTGGCTATTGGCTATTGACAATTGACAATTCTCCAGGGTCAGGAATTGGTAGCGGTAGGGGTTTTTATCATCCGCCAGGTGGGCTTCGTCGCTGGTGACGCGCCAGGCGGTGGCGTCGTAGGGTGGGAAGGCGGCGTCGCCGTCGAATTCGGCGTGGATGATGGTGAGGTAGAGGCGGTCAGCCAGCGGCAGGAATTGCTCGTAAGTGTTCGCCCCGCCGATGACCATCACTTCTGGCGCATCGCCGGCGGCGGCTAACGCCTCGTCAATGGTGTGAACAACGATGCAGCCCGGCGCAGCATAATCCAGACTGTGGGTGAGGATGATGTTGGTACGGCCGTGCAGTGGTTTGTATTTTGGCTGGATGGAGTCATAGGTCTTGCGCCCCACAATGACCGGTTTACCCATTGTCAGGGCGACAAAATGCTGCATATCGGCCGGCAAACGCCAGGGGAGACGGCCGTTCTGCCCAATCATGCGGTTTTTATCCATAGCGGCGATTAGTGAGATGATCATAGGAGCGAGAGCTACACAGCAATGGGCGCTTTGATGGCCGGGTGGCTTTGGTAGTTGTGCAAGGTGAAATCTTCGTAGTGGAAGGCGAAGATGGAGCCAACGCCAGGATTCAGCGCCAGATGCGGCAGTGGATAAGGCTGGCGCGAAAGCTGCAAACGCGCCTGATCCAGGTGGTTGAGGTAGAGGTGGGCGTCGCCAAATGTGTGGATAAATTCGCCGGGCTGATAGCCGCAAACCTGGGCCACCATCAACGTCAGCAGCGCGTAAGAAGCGATGTTGAAGGGCACACCCAAAAACACATCGGCGCTGCGTTGGTAAAGCTGGCAAGAGAGACGGCCGTTGGCCACATAAAATTGAAACAATGTATGGCAGGGCGGCAGGGCCATCTGGTCCACGCCCGCCGGGTTCCAGGCGCTAACGATGTGGCGGCGCGAATCCGGGCTGCTTTGCAAGCGGGTGATGAGCTGGGCTATCTGGTCTATGGTACGGCCGTCGCACGCCGGCCAACTGCGCCACTGGTAGCCATACACCGGACCCAGGTCGCCATGCTCGTCGGCCCACTCATCCCAAATGGTCACGCCATGATCTTGCAGATACTTCACGTTGGTATCACCTTGCAAAAACCACAGCAGCTCATAGATGATGGAGCGCAGGTGGAGCTTTTTGGTCGTCACGGCCGGGAAACCGGCGGCTAAATCAAAGCGCATCTGATAGCCAAAGACACTCAGCGTGCCCGTGCCGGTGCGGTCTTCTTTGCGAACGCCGTTGTCGAGAATATGCTGCATCAAATTCAGGTATTGTTTCATCGGTGAAAAAGTATATCACAACCCCCATCTAGCAGCCTGTGGGAAAAAGATTTTTGGACGCAGATTTCGCAGACAAACGCTCTTTTTTGCTGGTTTTTGCAATGGTCTAAGGTTAGTCAAATGGCGGGAAAAAGATTCTTCCTCGAAGACTCGCCAGAATGACAACGCACCCAAATGAAATGTCGGAAACGGCCGTTTCTGTCATAATACTGCTATGTACAAACAAACCCATTTCCTACTGCCCACCATCGGCAGCGCCGGCGATGTGCATCCGGTGATTAGCCTGGGGCGTGGGCTGCAAGCACGCGGCCACCAGGTCACCATCACCACCAGCGCCTACTTTGAACCCCTGATCCGCCAAATGGGCCTGGAGTTTATCCCATTGGGCACGGCCGAAGCCTACCAGCAAGCTGCAGCGAACCCACTCCTATGGCATCCCACCAAAGCGTTTGAATTCACTGCCCTCCAGTTTCTCCTCCCGGCCACTCGCACCTTATACGCCATTTTGCAGGCAATGGATCCCCGGAAGACGGTGGTGATTGCGCCGTCGCTGGCCTTTGGCGCGCGGTTGGCCCAAGAGAAATTGGGCATCCCGATGATTTCCGCCCATTTGCAAGCGGCCGTTTTGCGCAGCGTTCATCAAGCGCCGGTCAATGGCCCTGTCATTCTGCCAGATTGGCTGCCCCCATCGCTAAAAAGCCTCTGGTTCCGCCTGATGGATGGGGGCGTGGTAGACCCGGTTGTGCTGCCAGAACTCAATCGGTTCCGCACCGAATTGGGCCTGCCGCCCATCCGCCGCGTCTTCCACCAATGGATGCACTCCACGCAGTTGGTGTTGGGGCTTTTCCCCGATTGGTACGCGCCGCCGCAGCCCGATTGGCCGCCACATACCCAATTAACCGGCTTTATCCACTTTGAGCGGGAGACGGAACGGCCGTTCCCCCCGGCCATCCATGATTTCTTAGAAAACGGCAGCCCACCCATCCTCTTTACGCCCGGCTCGGCCATGCAGCACGGGGCGCGGTTCTTTCAGGCGGCTCTGGAAGCGTGTCAATTATTGGGGCGGCGCGGCCTGTTCGTCTCCAGCCACGCCGAACAGATGCCAACCAATCTGCCCGATACCATCTGCTGTGCGCCCTACTTGCCCTTTAGCCAGGTGTTACCACGTACAGCCGCGCTGGTGTTTCATGGCGGTGTCGGCACGATGGCCCAGGGGTTGGCCGCCGGGATTCCGCTGCTGGTGATGCCCATGAGCCACGACCAGCCAGACAACGCTGCGCGCCTGAAGCGGTTGGGCGTAGGCGAGTATTTATGGCCGCAGAAGTTTACCGGCACGGCCGTTGCCCGCAAATTAGACCACCTGCTGAACGATACGGCCGTGGCCGCCAACAGCCGCCGCTGCGCCGCACGCATCAACTTCAACCAGGCGCTGCACGACAGCTGCGCCGCCATTGAGCAGTTTGCCAACAACACCTGCCGCTAGACCAACAGATCTCCGCCAGTCCCCTGCGTGAATTTTGCGTACATTTTGCCACCGGTGGCTTGATTCGCATCCCCCCGATAGCCGATACTTACAACATCGTGTAAAGCACTGTAGTTTGTCAAACACATACTTATGATCGGCGACGATTTTGTTCGTCGCGCCCGGTTTTTGTGCCAACAATCGCCAAACAGCCGACAATACCCAAAGGAGGGGTAACGATGTTCAATCCATCTGTGTGGGATAACCGCTGGCAAGGGGTAGACGATACCCTGGCCGAGATGCAGAGCGATTACAGCCAATTGTCTACGCCCACGTTTCAAGCGTTGACAGCTTGCCTGCACGCATTTGCCAAAGACCAGTTTTATTTTTTCCTGGAGGGTTTTCAGAACGGCCGTTTGCTGCCATCACCGGAACATCCGGCCGAGAATGTGCTGCGGGCCACGCTGGACCAGGCCAGTTTTGACATGACGGCCGTGCAGTTGGCTGTAGACCAACGGCAAGATGGCTCGGTCGCTATGCAAAACGCCCTCGCCAAAGCCGACGCCCTGGCCCAAGACGCTCTGAGTCTGGCGACACGCGCCCGGCTCATCAAACCGGCCGCCACAGCCACCTACTTCACCAAATCCACCCACATCCGCGTCATTCCCTATGCGCCGCTGGCCCTGGTGGGGCTGCCTTTCACCTGCGTCACCACCGCCCATGATTTTTTGGCGATTCCGCACGAAGTGGGGCATTACGTCTACCGCCACGCGCCTGGCCTGGCGGCGACGCTGGACGCTTTGCTGCTGCCAGCGCTGCCGATCTGGGCGGAGGGCTGGCTGGAAGAGATTTTCGCCGACGTGTATGGCGCATTAGTGGCCGGGCCGGTCATTGGCCTCGATTTTCAGGATTTGCTGCTGGATAACCCCATCTCGCATTTAACACAAGATGATGGTGAACACCCGGCGGACGCGATACGGCCGTTTATCTACACCCGCCTGCTGCAAGAGATGGGCTGCAAAAAAGCGGCCGTCGCCCTGGATGCGCGCTGGCAGCAAGCCCTGTCCACACGCGGTAAACCGCGCGTCCTCAGCCTGTCTGGTGGTTTGGCCGAGGTATCGGTGCAAACGGCCAGAGAGGTGGTGGAAGAAACGGCCGTGTCCATACTGCAATACCTCACCACCCAACGCGGCGTCAAAGCGACGGCCGTTTGGTCACAAGACCTGCCGAATGCAAAAGCAGACCCGGAGACGCTGTACACCGCCTTTGAACTGTGGCTGAAAAGCAGCCCCAACACGCAGGTTAACCAGCTCAAGCTCGAAAGCGATCAGGTTGTGGTTTATACGGGGGATGAGATAACCGACAATCGGCGGCGATTGGGCGAAACGCAGACCTGGCGCGACTGGTTCAAGACACAAAGCCGGGCTAATCCGCACAATGCCCTGCCAACGGCCGTGTGGACCGAACTTTTCGCCGCCGGCGGCTGGCCGATGAAAGGACCAGAAGGCGGCGGCGGCAGCGGCGGCTGATGAATGGGAAGTGTCCAATGTTCAGTATTCAGTATTCAGTGACCGGTGTTCAGTAACTGGACACCGAACACTGAATACTGAATACCGCCTGCCCTACTCCCCACTCGACGCCTCATCCAGCGAATCCAAAGCCATTTGCATCTTTCCCACCCAAACGGTGTCTTGCACCGCAGTTGCCAACGCGACCGATTCCATTAACAGGGGACGAACCTCGACGGTTCGTCCCAATTTGTGATGAAGTCGGGCTATATTGCCTACCGTCCAGGCGACTCGCCGCTTATCGCCCAATTCAGTAAAAATGGACGCACATTGTTCCGCGTTCACCAGCGCTTCCTCATAACGCGCTGCATCGCGATAAATAAGCATCTTCAGATAAAGCACCAACCCCACAGAATGTTTATCGCCCATGCGCTGCAAAGGTTCATAACTTTTTCCCAGCCAATACAACGCCTCGTCATACTTACCCTGTACACGCGCCGCGCCGCCTCGCGCATACCAGGCCAGGGCCAATTCACCCACGTCGTCCACCTCTTCGGCCAGCTGCAGGGCGCGGTCCGCAAAGGCCACAGCCTTATCGGCCAGACCATCAAGACCAATATAAGTCCAGGTTAGATGATGCAGCGTGCGCACCATAGCCAGTTTGTCGCCGGCTGCTTCTTGCAGGGCCAACGCCTGCAAAGCCAACGCTTCAGCCTCATCCTTTTGGTTATAAGATTCAGCCAGCCGGGATTGGCGAAACAACACAGCGGCAACGCCCGCCTGGTCACCCAACTGCTCGCGGATGTGCAGGCTTTCGACCAGCAAGGCCGACACATCCTCATACAATTCGCCCTGGGTGATGGCGATGCGCGCCAGGTCGTACAGGCAATCGGCAATGCCGGCCGGATTGTTGATCTGCCGGAACAAGGCCAAACTGCGTTGAAACAGATCGGCGGCAACTTGTAGATCGGCTTGCTCCAGGGCAGCCCGTCCCCAGCGGTAAAGGGCACGCGCCTCCTGATAACTATCGTTCACCGCTTGCGCGGCCCTGACGCCCCACTCGTTCGCCTGCCGCGCCAACTCAAAGCGCCCGCGGGCAAACCAGGCCGCGTGCAGCATCTGGGCAAATTCAAACACCTGTTCCCATGATTGACGCCGATAGGCGATATCCAGAGCCGCATCCAGATTGTCCCATTCCAGCGTCAGCAGGCGGTAGTCTGCGTGGTGGCGGCGGGAAAATTGGCGGAAATAGTCTACCATGCGGCCGATAGGCTGGTCATCGTTGGGGCCTATTTTGTCGCGGGCGAAGTCGGCCAGCAAGGCGTGCTGGCGGTAGTGGCGTTCCGAGTGTTCATTGAGCAGGGAGAGCGAGACCAGCCGATCTAGACGGTCTTGCGCCAGATACGGGTCTAAATCGGCGATGTAGGCGATGGCTTCGGCGGTGAAACCACGGCCGTTAAATACCCCCAACAACGCAAACACCCGTTGATGTTCACCATCGAGCGCCTGCCAGCTAATGTTGAAGGAAGACAATACGGCCGTATCCCCCACCGTAAGCAGCCTCAGCCGCTCCACCTCGTTGGACAGGCGGCGGGCAAAATCGGTCAGGCGGCGGCGCGGGCGGGCGGCCAGATAGCGCCCGGCAATGGACAGGGCCAACGGCAGGTGTTGTAAGCCGTGGACAATCTCTTCGGCGGCGGCGCTTTCGGCCTGAACACGCGCCTGGCCGATGATGCTGGCTAACAAGGAACGGCCGTTCTCAGGCGTCAGCACATCCAGATTCACGCCGACCGCGCCCAGGGCGTCGGCGATGTCGGCGCTGCGGGTGGTAAAAAGGATGGCGCTGCGGCCATCTTCGGGCAGCAGCGGCTTCACACGAGCGGCCACCGTCACATCATCCAACACAATGAGCAGATGCTTGTCGGCTAACAAACGGCGCACGGCAGCCAATCTTTCAGACACGGTGGGCAGGCTGTTGAAGTCGTAGCCAAAGGCGGCGGCCCAGCGGGCGGCGATGGTTGTTGGTTCGCTGGCGGCGTCGGCCCACAACACGCCATCGGCAAACCGGGCGCGCAGACGATGGGCCAGATGAATCGCCAACGACGATTTGCCAACCCCACCCATGCCCACCAAACCGATTATGGGCCGGGCAGCGGAATCGGCCAGACGAGCGGCCAGGTCGTCCAGTTCGGCCTCGCGGCCCAGGAAGTGGGGAATGAGATCGGGTGGTTGGAACGGCAGGGCCGTGGGTGTGGCGGCGGTGGGTGGGGGGAACGGCCGTTTATCGGCCAACACCTGCCCCGTCTCCATCTGGCGGATTTGGGCAGCCAACGTTTGCGTTTGTTCTGCTGGCTCAATGCCCAATTCGTCGGCCAACACCTGGCGACAAATCTCATACTGCCGCAGCGCGGCCGTGCGCTGGCCGTCTAGCAGCAGCAAGCGCATCAACTGTTGGTGGGCCTCTTCGCGCCAGGAATCAATCACCAACACCTGCTGCGCATACTCAATTCCGGCGGAATGATCTTGCTGTTCCAGGCAAATATCTGTCAGCCGGGTCAACGCCTGAATCGCCAACTGGCGATACCGTTCGCGGCAGGCCAACACCCATTCCTCAAAATCTGGGGCGTCAGACACCATAAATCCGGCCATAAATTCGCCCCGGTACAGGTTGACAGCTTCACGCAGGTAAGCGCGTTCAGAGGCGCTGTCGGCCGTTTGCGCCAGGTTCAAAAAGTGGGTGAAGGCTTCGGTATCTAACCAATAGGGGCTTTCACGAAGGAATGCGGCCGTTAACCGGGTAATGTCCAGGTGGTCGTCCAGGTATGGGCGCATCTTGGTGAACTCGACTCGTAAACTGCGCCGGGCATCCTCCTCCGGTCTTTCGCCCCACAACAGGCCAACCAGCGTGGTTCGCTGTTGGGTATGGCCCGTTTCCGCCAGGTAACAGAGCAAAGCCTGCGCTTTCGTCGAGAAGTTCAGCGTGATGTCCTGTTGGCTTGCTCGCCCGATTTGCAGATTGCCCAACAGCCTAAGTTGAAGTTCGGTCATCGTAATTGACAATTATACCAACGCCCCTGGCTGCGAGAAAAGTTAAAAGCGCGGCAAACAATTAGCGATAGATTAACGATGGCCTGTTAAGGTATGCCCAATGGTGATGGCAAGGCAGCACATTATCCCAAACTTCAATTATCGAGGTTAAATATGCAGTTAAATACAGATTACCAAGTCCATATGCTCCGCATCTGGCGTGATTTACAGAGTGACAACAGCCAGGTCAACGTCCGGCTGAGTTTGGAAAACACAAAAACGGCCGTGCGCGTCGGATTTGCCGATTGGGATGCCTTCGTGGCCTATCTGCGGGAGCAGATTGATGGACCGGTGAAGTTAACCTAGCAGCCGTAAGCGGGAACCCGTTTTCGCTAATCCGCAGGGTGCTATCTCTGGAAAATGTCATCGGATAACGGAATGCGGACCTCGGCCCACGGATACTAGCTCCATTCTTTTTAGAACCAGCATCTTTGTGACGCCCATTTGCGACACGGGGAGTTCTACGGAACGGCCGTTAAGTTATGCCAGTACTTAACGGCCGTTCCTATTTTAAACGTCGCCCCACCTACAGCAGCTCAATAACCGTCGCTTCCCCCTGCCCAACACCTACACACAAGGTCGCCAGACCAAAGCGCATCGTCGCGCCTTCGTTCGCCCGGCGGCCCATTTCATGCAGCAGCGTCGTCAGGATGCGCGCTCCGGAGCAGCCCAACGGGTGGCCCAGAGCAATCGCCCCGCCGTTCACGTTGACGATGGCCGGGTCCAGACCCAATTCGCGCATCACCGCCAGCGACTGCACGGCAAACGCTTCGTTCAACTCCACCAGGTTCACATCGGCCAAGGTCAGGTTGGCCCGGCGCAGCGCCTTATGCGTGGCCGCCACCGGCCCCAGACCCATCACGCGGGGGTCTAACCCGGCCGCCGCCGAAGCCACCCAGCGCGCCAGCGGCTTCAGGCCCAACTCGTCCGCCTTCTGGCGCGACATCAGCAGCAGGGCGGATGCGCCATCATTCAGGCCGCTGGCGTTACCGGCCGTCACTGTGCCCCCTTTGCGAAAGGCAGGGCGCAGTTGGGCCAGCATTTCCAGGGTGGTATCCAGTTCGTAGCCATCGGCGGCGCGGCGGATGCGTGGATGTTCATCAGTGTCTACCAGCAGGGGGTCGCCCTTGCGCTGCGGCAGGGGCACAGGCAGGATTTCGGCGCGGAAACGGCCGTTGTTGATCGCCTCGCACGCCCGACGCTGGCTCTCGTAGGCGAAGGCGTCTTGCTCGGCCCGGCTGATCTCGCCGCCGGCGATCTGCCCATCGCGGCTCATCTCGTAGATATTTTCGGCCGTTTCGCCCATCGCTTCCAGCGGGAACAGCTCGGCCATTTGGGGATTGGGGTAGCGCCAACCCAGCGTGGTGTCGTAGCCGGTGATATTGCCCGGCGGCCCCCAGGCGCGCGCATTTTTAGGGAAAGAGTACGGTGCGCGGCTCATAGATTCCACGCCGCCGGCGATAAAGACGTCGCCTTCGCCGGCCATGATGGCCCGCGCCGCCTGATTGACGGCGTTCAGGCCGCTGGCGCACAGCCGGTTAAAGGTGACGGCGGCCACCTGCTGCGGCAGCCCGGCCAACAGCGCCGCCATTCGCGCCACATCGCGGTTATCCTCACCAGCCTGGTTGGCGCAGCCCAGGTATACCTCTTCAATAATGTGCGGATCAATGCCGGCCTGGTCTACAACCGCCCTCACGACCAGGGCGGCCAGGTCATCAGGGCGCACATCGGCCAATGCGCCGCCGTGCCGCCCGATGGGGGTGCGTACTGCGTTGATAATGGCAACTTCGTTCATGGGAAATCCTTTGGGAGTTGGTTTTTGAGAGTTGGTTTGTTGATTGGTTAAGGGATTGGCGTCAGGCAGGCTTCAACGGCTTCTTTGATGGCGGCGGTGGCGACAAGGCGGCGCGTGGCTTCGATATAGGGGGCTAAAACGGCATCTTGCGCCAGGAAGGGAACCTTTTGCCGGATGAGGGTGTAGGCCGCCTGTGTGCCCACCCCCTGGACTGGCTGCCCACCCATCTGCTGGCGGCGGAAATCTATGCCCTGCGCGGCTGCCAGCAGTTCGATGGCGACGATGGTTTCCACATGGTCGAGGATTTGAGCGACCTGGCGCACGGCCGTTGCTCCCATACTCACGTGGTCTTCAATGTTGGCGCTGCTGGGGATGGAGTCGGCGCTGGCGGGATGGGCCAGCACTTTGTTTTCTGAAGCCAGGGCAGCGGCCGTATATTGGACCATCATCAGCCCGCTTTCCAGGCCGCCGTTTTGTGTCAGGAACATCGGCAGCACACCACCGTTGCTGTCGGCGTCTACCAGCCGGGCGACGCGGCGCTCGCTCATGTTGCCCAACTCGGTCAGGGCCAGCCCCATGTAATCCATGGCAATGGCGATCGGTTCGCCATGAAAATTACCGGCCGAAATCACGTCTGTTTCACCGGTCGCCTCATCCACAAAGATGATGGGGTTGTCGTTGACGGCGTTGAGTTCGATGCCGATGACCCATTGGGCGTAGGCGATGGCGTCGCGCACCGCGCCATGCACCTGGGGCACGCAGCGCAGGGTGTAAGGGTCTTGGACATTGCGCGAATCGTGGCCGCGTAGGAATTGGCTGCCGGCCAGGACGCGGCGCAAGAAGGCGGCGCAGTCAATCTGGCGGGGATGGGGGCGGACGCGATGCACGCGCTCGTCGAAGGCGCGGTCTGTGCCGTGCAGCGCCTCCAGGCTGAGGCTGGCGGCGACATCGGCGGTGAGGGCCAGGTTGATGGCCCGGCGCACTTGCAGCGCGCCCATGCCAACCATGAAGGCTGTGCCGTTGAGCAGCGCCAACCCTTCTTTGGCCTGAAGCTCTAACGGCCGTAACCCAGCCCGCAGCAGGGCGGAACGGCCGTCCATCAATTCTCCCTGATGCCACGCCTCGCCTTCGCCAATGACCACCAGGGCCAAATGGGCCAACGGGGCCAGATCACCGCTGGCGCCCAGGGAGCCTTGCGCCGGGATGCGCGGGTGAACCCCGGCGTTGAGCATATCCAGCAGCAGGTAGATGAGTTCCGGGCGCACGCCGGAGTAGCCCAGAGCCAGAGTATTGGCGCGCACCAACAACATGGCCCGCACCACGCGCTCTGGCAGGTCTGGCCCCACGCCGACGGCATGGCTGCGCACCAGATTCACCTGAAGCTGCCGGACTTCGGCCGCGGAGATGATTTTGTCCTTGAACCGGCCAAAGCCAGTGGTGATGCCATAAACAACCTCGCCGCGAGCGACCAGATCATCCACCGCCTGACGGGAGCGCTGGATTTTGGTTAGAACATCTGGGTTCAGGCGCACGGAACGGCCGTTGGCCACCGCCACCACGTCATCTACCTGTAATTGATCGCCAGAAATCGTCAAAGGAGTCATACGCGCAAATCCATCACTAACTACCAGGCAGCAGCAAAGCCGGTTCGCGGCTGTAGGTGAGCAGGCTGGCCCCCAGGCCAATCAACCAGAGTGGGTAGCTGGCAAGCCAGATAAGGATGCTGTAGTTGGCGGCGCTGGGCATGGACAACGGCCGTAAAAGATTCCAGCCATACAGTATCAGCGCGATGCCGCCCACCAACCCAGACAGGAACAAGAAGCCATACAGGAAAGAACGCCTGTTACCCTGGATGAGGTTTTTAGACTCGAAGACCAGAAGGGCAGCGGCCGTAATCAGCGTCCACAGCCCGATCAACATCAACTCCACATACAAAACTGGCAGATAGTTGGCCGTATCGGCTGGCAGCAAAAAAGCGGTCAAGAAACTCCAGATCAGCAGACCACCAAACCCGACCTGGCCCAAAATAAGCGAGACAAGCGCCAGCAGCGGAAAATCCTGGACCAATAGACGATAAACAGCCAGGATGGTCGGCAGCAGTAAGATGGGGGCAAACAAGAAGATAAAGGTCCGACTAATCGCTTCTATGGCGCGTAAATCCTGCGGCGGCAGCGGCGTCAGCAAATAAGAAATGAGTAAGCCGGCTACGACAAAAAAGGCGCTGACAAAGCTGAGAATGCCGGCAAACAAGAACAATCGGTTTTTCATCGCGGCGTTTCCCTTTCAAGATGATGGCTCATAGCCGTAATTATAGCTGATTTGGAGACGTTGGTTAGTTGCATGGATGGTTGGTTTGCCAGCCAATCATGCAGCTGCCCAGTTACCCATCGGCAGCGCGCTTGGACAGCGTGCTTGCCCGGCCGAATGATCCCGTTTACAATTTCCGCCATGACGACACAATGGGACCAGGTAATCGGCCACGAATGGGCCGCACAGTTATTGGCGGGGTCCATCACCCACCAGCGCACGGGGCACGCCTATTTGCTCACCGGGCCAGACCAGATTGGCAAGACCACATTGGCGCGGACGTTTGCCCAGGCGCTCAACTGCACGGCCGCAGACCCGGCGGCACGGCCGTGCGGTCTGTGCCGTTCCTGCCAACTTATTGCCGCCAACCGCCACCCCGACGTGCGTTTGATCACCCCAGAAGTGAGCGGGCGGGGTAAATTGACGCTGAAAATTGACGAAATTCGCGCCTTGCAGCAGGCGCTCAATCTGGCCGCCTACGAAGCGCGCACCAAAGTTGCCATCCTGAAACGCTTCGACACAGCTACCGAAGGGGCGGCCAACGCCTTCCTGAAAACGCTGGAGGAACCGCCGCGCAATGTCGTTTTGCTGCTGACGGCCAACGACGCGGACACCATGTTGGCGACGATTAACTCGCGCTGCCGGACGATTGCGCTGCGGCCGTTACCCGCCCGCCTCATCGAAGACAGCCTGCAAAGCCGCTGGCAAGTGCCTGAGGACAAAGCCTACCTGCTGTCCCACCTGGCCGACGGCCGTTTAGGTTGGGCCATCCGCGCCTACGAAGACGCCACCATTCTCAGTGAACGGCAGCAAAACCTGGATTATTTACAACAAGCCCTGGCCGGTGACCGCGCCGACCGTTTCGCCCTGGCCGATAAGCTGGGGCGCAAGCCGGAACTGCTGCCAGAAATTCTGCAAACCTGGCTCAGTTGGTGGCGCGATGTCACGCTGCTCAGTCAGGGGGAAAACGGCCGTGATCTCGCCCTCACCAACGTAGACCAACAGGCAGAAGTCAGCCAGGCCGCGCAAAATTGGACCGCCGAACAAGCCCTGTCCAGTTTGCAGCAGACCCAGCTCGCCATCCGCCAATTGCAGCGCAACGCCAACACCCGCCTCGTCGTCGAAATCCTCTTTCTTACCTACCCTTTTGCCTGACTCCGCCAGGCCGAAAAGTTTGATTGGCCGCCGGTCTCATTTTGCCGCTCCCCAAAGTGCAAGTACAATCCACCGTAATCAATCGGGAGGCGCGATTTCATGAACAAGAGCATCAAACTCGGCTCTCTTGCCGACCTTAAAATTCTCGTCAAACCCTCAGCCATCCTTAGCATTGCGCTGGTATGGTTGGCTTACAGCCTGATCGGCCGCAAAGCCTTCAAGCTAAAACCAGGGCAGGCCATTCTCGGCGGCTTTCTGGCAACTTTGCTCCATTGGTTCAGCGAACTGTGGCACAACCTGGGCCACGCCCAGGCAGCCAAACAGACCGGCTATCCGATGAGTGGGATTTGTTTCACCGGGCCGCTGGCGCAGTCGCTCTACCCGCCGCAAGAACCGACACTACCACCGCACATCCACATCCGCCGCGCTTTGGGCGGCCCCATCGCCAGCGCCGGGCTGACGTTGATCTTTGGTGGGCTGGCGCTGGCGGCCAAATTTGTGGGCGGCGTGCCTTTTATGGTCGCCAGCATCACCTTTTTGGACAATTTATTGGTGTTTTCCCTGGGCGCATTTTTGCCGCTGGGCTTTACCGATGGCAGCACCTTGCTGCGCTATATGAACTACAGCCAACGGCCGTCGCAATGGCTGACAGTCGTCGAATAAACAAGGAACCATGGACACACACACACCCAATCCGCAAACCCTGTTAGAATTTGCCCTGGATGCCGCCTGGCAGGCCGGGCGCATCACCCTGGGCCATTTCCAGACTGGTCTGGCCGCCGAGCGCAAAGCCGACAACACCCCCGTCACCATCGCCGACCGCCAATCGGAGCAAAAACTGCGCGAACTGATCACCCGCTATTGGCCGGATCATGGCCTGTTGGGTGAAGAATTTGGGCAGCAGCCGGGCACGTCTGGCTATCGCTGGCTGATTGACCCCATTGACGGGACCAAGTCGTTTGTCTCCGGCGTGCCGCTGTACGCCACGCTGCTGGCCCTGACCAAAGACGACGAACCGCTGTTGGGCGTGGCCCATTTCCCGGCGCTTAAAGAGACGGTGTACGCTTTGCGCGGACACGGCTGTTATTGGAACGGCCGTCGCGCCCACGTCTCCACCGTAGATAAATTGGCCGACGCCGTGCTGTTGGGCAGCGACCTGAACACTTTCGGCGACAGGGCGGCCGTCTGGCAGCGGTTGATTGACGCCACTTATGTGCAGCGCACCTGGGGCGACGCCTATGGCTACTGCCTGGTAGCCACCGGCCGCGCCGAAGTTCATATAGACCCGATTATGGCCTTGTGGGACTGCGGGCCTTTCCAGGTGATTTTGGAAGAGGCAGGCGGGACCTTTACCGACTGGCAGGGTAACCCCACCATCTACGCCGAAGAGAGCATCGCCACCAACGGCCGTCTCTTCACGCAGGTGATGGATTGTGTCCACCAGGTCTGACAGTGTTATACTAGACAAGGTGACAAATAGGAGAACTAAGCCCATGATCCCCCCCATCAACCTGGAAAAACTGGTGGATTTTTTAGTCGGACTGCTCAATACGCCCAGCCCTACCGGCGATACCGACCGGGCGATGGCCTATGTGCAGCAGGCATTTGCCGACCTGCCTTTTGCCATGCACCTGTCTGCCAAAGGTTTTCTGGCGGGAACCTGGACCGGTGTTCATCATGGTGCGCCGCGCGCCCTGACAGCCCACGTTGACACGTTGGGCGCGATGGTGCGTGAGGTGAAGGAAGACGGCCGTCTCCGGCTGACCCAGTTAGGCGGTTGGTCGTGGACCTCTGTGGAGGGCGAGGGCGTCACTATCTTCGCCAGCAGCGGGCAGACCTATCGCGGGACGATTTTGCCTACCACTGCTTCTATCCACGCCCATACCGGGGAAGAACGCAACGCCCCCCGCAACGACAACAACGTCGAGGTCCGCATAGACGCCGTCACCCATTCCACCGCCGACACCCTGGCCCTGGGCATCCGTGTGGGCGATGTCATTGCCTTCGACCCCCGCGTCGAGGTGAGCGAAACTGGTTTTATCCGCTCCCGCCATTTGGACGATAAGGCGTGCGTCGCCATCATCTATGCCGCTCTGCTGTCCCTGGCCGAGGCCGGTTTGCAGCCCAGCCAGACCACCACCATCCATATCAGCAATTATGAAGAAGTGGGGCACGGCGCGGCGGCCGGCTTCCCGCCGGACCTGGCAGATTTGCTCACCTTAGACATGGCCGTCGTTGCACCCAAGCAAGAATCGAATGAATATTCCGTGACCATTTGCGCCAAAGATTCGGCCGGACCGTATCATATGGGTTTCCGGCGGGAGTTGGAGGCGCTGGCCGCCGCCAATCAGCTCAATTACAAAACGGACATTTATCCGTTTTACGGCTCTGATGGGCAAGCGTACTGGCGCGCCGGCGGCAACGTGCGCGTTGGCCTGATTGGCCCTGGCGTAGACGCTTCCCACCATTACGAGCGCACCCATCGGGATGCGCTGCTGCAAACGACACAGCTTGTCGTCGCTTATCTGCTAAGCTGACGCCGTAGGCCGTCTACGGAATACGGGCATGGTTCATTCCAGGCGATATGGCTTTACAAATTTGGCAAGAAAGCGCGTCATGCTGAGAGCCTGTGCTGAGCGAAGCCGAAGCATCCCCCGAAGCATCCCCCTCCTCTGGCGGGAGCGGGATGCTTCGCTCCGAAGGCTTCGCTCAGACCTTGTCCTGAGCAACGCCGAAGGAATGACAATGCCGCGTAAATTTGTAAAGATGATATTTTGCTCAATGAACCATGCCGGAATACGGAATACGGCCGCAAAAGAGGAGAGAGGAATATGAATCATTCACGTCTAGTTCTTGCTGTTTTAATTGCGCTCATGGCGCTAACGGCCGTCGCCTGTGGCGGCCAGGAACCTGAACCAACTGCCTTACCCACGCCCATCGTCGAACCAACCGCGACGCTAACGGCCGTACCCACCGCCACCCCCCTCAGCGAACCGGTCTATGGTCTGGCGACCGTAGAAAGCGTGCAAATCTTAAAGCTCGAATCGTTTCCGGTGCAGATCAACGTGCAGGCGCGCGGGATGCTGCCCAACGGCTGTGCGTCCATCAACGAAATCATCAGCCAGAAAAACGGCAATGCCTTCACCATCGCCGTTACCACCGTCCAGGCGCCGGACCGCATCTGCACCCAGGCGTTAGTGCCTTTTGAAGAAACCATCGCCCTGGACGTGCTAGACCTGCCCGCCGGAACATACACCGTCAGCGTCAATGGCATCGGTGGTTCCTTTACGCTGGACATGGACAACACGTTAACGGCCGTGCCCGCCGAAAATGGCACGATTACCGGCCGCGTTTGGCATGACCTGTGCGCCGTTGCCAGCGGCGAAAGCAGCGCAGAAGCGGCCCCACCCGAAGGCTGCGTGGCTCTGGCCGACGGTGGTTTTGCCGCCAACGGGCTGTTGGAAGTCGGCGAACCGGGACTGGAAGGCGTGCGCGTCAGCCTGGGCGACGGGGAATGCCCGGCGGTGGGCATTGGCACGGCCGTCACCGACATCGCCGGCAGCTACACCTTCGCCGAACTCGCCCCCGGCGTCTACTGCGTTTCTATTGATCCGCTGGATGAGCAAAACGCCGAAATCCTCATCCCCGGCAGTTGGACCTTCCCCGAAGTGGACCTGGGCGAAACCACCGTAGACCTGACGGCCGGCGGCGTGATCAGCGATGTTAATTTTGGTTGGGATTACCAGTTCTTGCCCCTTTCAGAAGTAAACGCCGCCGACTGTATCAACAGCATCGAATTTATCCAAGACCTGAACATTCCCGACGACACCAGCTTCCGCCCGGGCACAGAGTTCACCAAGCGTTGGCAGCTGCGCAACAACGGCACCTGCATCTGGACCACCCAGTACAGCGTGGCTTTTGTCGGCGGCGAACAGATGTCGGCGGCTAGCAATATCACCTTCACCCGTCCGGTGGCTCCCGGCCAGCCGATAGACATCGCCGTAGATATGGTTGCGCCCACCACCCCCGGAACCTATCGCGGCAACTGGCAAATCGCCGACGCCAATGGCGATCCGTTTGGCATTGACGGCTTCATTGGCGATGCCTTCTGGCTGCAAATTGTCGTCGCCGAAAATGCCGCACCTTTAGCCACGCCCGCGCCCAATTCGGCCGCCCTCGGCGGCATTGTCTGGGATGACTTTTGCGTCAACAGCAATCCCGGCCGCGGCTGTTGGGAGTACCCCACCGGCAGCAACACCTTCATCGGTGATGGCTCGCAGACGGGCAGCGAACCGGCTCTGTCGGGCATCACCATCAGTCTGGCCAGCGGCGTGTGCCCCAATGATGGCACAATTCCGGCCGCCAATCTGGTTTTGACCACCAATGTGACGGGGGAAGACGGCCGTTACCTCTTCGGCGACCTCTCCGGCGGCACGTACTGCGTCTTCATGGACGCCCTCAGCCGCGCCAACGTAGATTTGCTCATCCCCGGCAACTGGACCTGGCCGGCCGTCGGCGTCGGCCGCCACACCGTCGTTCTCAGCGAAGGTGAACAACGGTTAGACCTGGACTTTGGCTGGGATTTTGTGGATTAGCGCCGTCAAAAATTGGGGGTTGACAGTTCTGTATTGACTGGCAACGATTCCTTGTTAGTTGTGCTTGCGCCGGACAGGAAACATGGTTTTCCTGTCCGGTTTTGCTTTCTGGCCTGCTTGACAGTCGCCGGGCAATATGCCATACTTCTAAAAACTGGTCAGACCACTTACCAGTAACGATTTGCGAATAATAACGACTCTTGTCACCTTGTCACCCTATCAGGTACGAACGCCATGAACAACTGGGCTGCACCACAAAAACCTAACGGCTACGCCGAACAATCATTGGTACAAGCCATACTGGACGGTGATTTTCCGCCCGGCTCTACCCTACCGGCCGAGCGCGCATTGGCCGAACAATTGGGCGTCACCCGCCCCACGCTGCGCGAAGCCATCCAACGGCTGGCCCGCGACGGCTGGCTGACGGTACATCAGGGCAAATCTACGGCCGTCAACAATTTCTGGCAAGATGGTGGACTAAACGTCCTGGGGGCGTTGGTGGGCTACCCGGACCACCTGCCGCGCGGTTTTGTGACCAATCTGCTGGAGGTACGCCTGAACCTGGCCCCGGCCTACACGCGGGCCGCCGTCAGCCATGCGCCAACGGCCGTCGCCAACTTCCTGGCCGGTTATGCGACGTTGGCGGATGAAACGGCCGTCTACGCCGCCTACGACTGGCAGCTGCACCGCCACCTCACCATCCAATCCAACAACGCCATTTATACGCTCATTCTCAATGGCTTCACCGGCTTCTATGAGCAATTGGCCCAGGTCTATTTTGCCAGCGCCGATGCCCGCGCCCGGTCGCGGACGTTTTACGCCGAATTGTACGCCGCCGCCCAACAAGCCGACGCCGACCGCGCCGAAGCGCTGACCCGCGCCACCATGGCCGAAAGCATCCAGCTCTGGCAGGCCGCACGAGCGCAGGCCAAAGAATAGAGAATTGGGCGCAGATAAACGCGGATAGACGCGGATTTTTTGATTTCATCCGCGCAAATCCGCGTCCTATCAAAGGAGTATTCAGGATGAGACGATGGAATGGGTGGGGTGATACCACCACGGATTATCCTCTACCGGCTGCGGCCGTTGAATTCCTGACAGCACGGGTTGGACCCGGCGCGCCGCAGCGCGACGCGGCGTTGGCCGACGTGGTCACCGGCGTGCCGCCCTCCCGTCTGTCGGCCCACAAACTCATCAACCAGGAGCCAGAAACACGGCTGCGCCACGCCTGCGGCCAGAGTTTGCCCGATTGGGTGGCGATGCGCTACGGCCGTTTCCCGGCCTTCCCCGATGGCGTCGCCTTCCCCACCGTAGACGCCGAAGTGCGGGAACTGATCCAATACGCCATTGAAACTGGCGTCACAATCATCCCCTATGGCGGGGGAACCAGCGTCGTCGGTCACATCAACCCGCAGCCGGGCGATGCGCCGGTGCTGACGGTGGACCTGGGGCGGCTGAACCAACTGCGCCACTTCGACCGGCACAGCCTGCTGGCGACCTTTGGCGCGGGCACGCCAGGGCCAGACGTAGAGGCGCAGCTTCGCGCCCACGGCTGCACGCTGGGCCATTACCCGCAGTCGTTTGAACTGTCGTCGGTGGGCGGCTGGGTGGTTACACGCTCCAGTGGGCAGCAGTCCAGGGGCTACGGCCGTATCGAAGACCTGTTCGCCGGCGGCACACTCGAATCACCGGCCGGGACGTGGACGCTGCCGCCCCACCCTGCCTCGGCTGCCGGGCCAGATTTGCGCCAATTGGTGCTTGGCTCTGAGGGGCGGCTGGGCATCCTGACGGAAGCCACCGTGCGCGCCCGCCCACTGCCGGAAAGCGAAGAGTTCCACGCAGTGTTCTTCCCCAGTTTTGCCCAGGGGCAAACGGCCGTGCGCCAGATGGCCCAGGCGGGTGTACCCGTCTCCATGCTGCGGCTGAGTACGGCCGTCGAAACCACCACCACCCTGGCCCTGGCCGGGCATGAACGGCTTATCGGTGGGCTGGAGGCCCTGCTGGGGCTGCGCGGCGTGGACAAAGACAAAGCCATGCTGATGATTGGCGCGACGGGCAGCAGCGCGCTGGTGAAGATGGCGCGCAAAACAGCCATCGAAGCCGCCAATGAATACGGCGGCGTCCACGTGGGACAAACTTTTGGCAAACAATGGATCAAGGGTCGCTTCCACACGCCCTATTTGCGCAACACTTTGTGGGAAATGGGTTACGCGGTGGATACGCTGGAAACGGCCGTCCCCTGGTCCAACGTAGACAAAACCATAACTGCCATCGAAGCGGCGCTGCACACCACCCTGGCCGACGAAGGCGAAAAGGTCCACGTCTTCACCCACCTGTCGCACGTCTATACGACCGGGGCCAGCATCTACACCACCTATCTGTTCCGGCTGACCAACGACCCAGAAGTGGTGTTGGCGCGGTGGGGCAAATTGAAGGCGGCGGCTTCGACGGCCGTGGTCGCCAACCAGGGAACCATCAGCCACCAACACGGCGTGGGCGTAGACCATGCGCCCTATCTGGCAGCGGAAAAGGGCGAATTGGGCATGGCCGTCTTGCAAGACGCCCTGCGCCGCTTCGACCCCTACGGCGTGATGAATCCTGGGAAATTAGTGGGGTAGGCTCAAGATTGGACCAATCTTTAGAGATTGGTCCAATCTCACTGTCATTGCGGGAGAAAATTATGTGGACGGGTGATTGGCGTGAAGAAGTTTGGCGGGAGTTAGACCAACCGTGGGACCTGGTTATCGTCGGCGGTGGCATAACGGGCGCGGGCATTTTGCGCGAGGCGGCGCGGTTGGGGCTGCGGGCGCTGCTGGTAGAGCAGAAAGATTTCGCCTGGGGCACATCCAGCCGCTCCTCCAAACTGGTGCATGGCGGGCTGCGTTATCTCAAGGAAGGCAAAATCGGTCTGACACGCGCCTCGGTGCTGGAACGGCAGCAGTTATTGGCCGAAGGGCCAGGGCTGATTGACCCGCTGGGCTTTTTGCTGGCGACCTACAAAAGCGATAAAACCGGCCGTCTGGTCTTCCGCGCCGGGCTGACGGTTTACGATTTGTTGGCGCTGCAATGGAGCCACAAGTATTACAGCCCACGCGACTTCCAGATGCTCGCGCCGCACCTGACCAGCGCCGGGCTCAAGGGCGGCTTCCGCTACGGCGACGCCCAGACAGACGACGCCCGGCTGGTGCTGCGCGTCATCGCCGAGGCGGTGGCCGATGGCGGCGTCGCCATCAACTACGTCGCCGCCGAAGCTGTGCTGCGGGATGAAAACGGCCGTGTCACCGGCCTCACGTTAGGCGACGCACTCACCGGGCAAACGGCCGATGTCACAGCGCGCGTCGTGGTCAGCGCCACCGGAGCCTGGGCCGATACGCTGCGTGAACAGGTGGGCGGCGCGGCCAAGATACGGCCGCTGCGCGGCAGCCACCTGGTCTTTCCCAATTGGCGTTTGCCGGTGGCCCAGGCCATCAGCTTTTTACACCCCATTGACCAACGCCCGGTGATGATTTTCCCTTGGGAGGGCGTGACTCTGGTGGGTACAACCGACGTGGACCACCACAATTCGCTGGACAAAGAGCCGTGTATCTCGCCCGACGAAACGGCCTACTTGTTGGCGGCGGTGGAAGCGCAGTTCCCATCGCTGGGCATTGGCCTGGGCGACGTGGTGGCCGCCTTTGCCGGGGTGCGCCCGGTGATTGGCAGCGGCAAAGAAGACCCATCGGAAGAATCGCGCGACCACGTAGTCTGGGTGGAAAACGGTCTGCTGACGGTGACCGGCGGCAAGCTGACCACCTTCCGCCTCATCGCCCTGGACGCGCTGAAGGAGGTGCGCCACCTGCTGCCCGATTTGCCGCAAGCCGACAACAACCTGCCGGTGCTAAATCCGGTGGACGTGGCCCTGCCCGGCGGCGAACAATTAGCCGAAGAGGTACGCCGCCGCCTGTTGGGGCGCTATGGCGCGGCGGCCCCGGAATTGGCGGCCGCGGCGCAGCCGGGCGAACTGGAGGTTATCCCCGGCACGCAGACGGTGTGGGCGGAACTACGCTGGGCGGCCCGCGCCGAGGCGGTGGTTCATCTGGATGATTTGCTGCTGCGGCGGGTGCGCCTAGGCATTTTGCTGCCGGCGGGCGGCGCAGCGCTGCTGCCACGCATTCAGGCCATTTGTCAGGCGGAGTTGGGGTGGGATGACGGCCGTTGGCAAAGCGAACAGGCGGCTTATCTGGCGCTGGTACGCGGCTGCTACAACATCCCCGACGCGGCGCTCGTCCCGGATTGGCGGGCGCTGCTGGCCGCTGCGAAGCAAGCTGAGTTGGCGGATGTGGCGGACGAGACGGATGGGGGATGGCAGCGGCCGCTGCTGCTGGCGACGGCCGTCGGGTTGGTAGTCGTGGGATGGTATCTGTTTACCCGAAGAATGGCACGCGGGTAAACACGGATAATACAGATTTTCGCGGATAACGATGACCAAAAACTGCGTTAATCCGCTGCACCGTAACATCTCAATAATCGGGGGAACTTCCGAGAGGTTTGTCGCTATCGCCACGGCCGTCTTTAGCCCTGTTTACGGGGCGTCATTTTTTAGCCTGGGGCTTTAGCTCCAGGCGCAGGGGATAACCGGCGACGACCAGCGCTAAAGCGCCGGTCTACAAAACAACGCCGGGTAAACCCGGCTTTTACCTCTTTGCCACCGATTGACCCCTAAAATATTGAGAAGATTCGCTGCATCCGTGAAAATCCGCGTTCAATTTTGAACGCGAAGCTGTCAGTATTTCGCCAATGCTTTGCCCTGGTGTGATAGTAGGGACGGGACAGGCGGGAGACAAGGCGTTGGTGATTGGCAAAAATGTTGTCCCGCCCCTACGGCTGGATCGCAAATTGAGAATTGCTGATAGGAGCAGTCCAGGGGCATAACCATGATAAACTTCAACACGAAACGTGACATTGGTTCAAAAGCTTCAAGGCGCATATAATTCCACCGATTTGCACTCTGGCCGGTAATCTGGCCCTCTTGAGGAAACATGTCATGACCAAACGCCTGATTATTTTACTCTTCGCCGCTGTGCTTTTGCTGCTGGCGGCCTGCGGCGGCGGCGGCGAAGGCGATCCGGCGCAAACCGTGGAACAATACCTGCAAGCCAAAACCACCGGCGATGCAGAGACCATCCGCGCTTTGCTGTGCGCCGACATGGAGCAATTTCTGGAACGTGAAACGCGCACTTTCGACAGTGTGAGTGGTGTGCAGATTCAGGATATGGCCTGCACCCGCGACGGCAGCAGCGACGTAGTGCGCTGCCAGGGTAAAATCGTCGCCACTTACGGCACAGAAGACACCGAGTTTCCCCTGACCAATTATCGCGTCGTCCAGGAAGATGGCGAGTGGAAATGGTGTGGGGAAGCGGAGTGATCATTGTGAATTGTGAATTGTGACGTGCGGAACAAAGTATTGAGTCGGGAGAATTTGCTGGTGGTGGGGCTGTGTGTGCTGGTGGTTTTGCTGATCATTGTGACGACGGACAGTGCGCCGCAGTGGATTTATCAGGGATTTTAGACAAGTAATCGTTGCCAATGCTGCGCCATCATTCTCTTCATCATTCCCCGGTTGTACACAAGTTAATCGGTATCCTGGCTCTGGCGCTGCTGGCGGCCTGCAACGGCCGTTCCCCCATCCCTACCACCATCATCGCCACCACCACGACCTCACCGACCACCACTACCTCACCAACCGCCTCGCCCACCAGCACGGCCGTACCCACCGAGACGCCCACCCCGCAGCCGACCACAACGACCACGCTGACGGCCACACCCACACCAACACGCGCACCTACGGCGACGGCAACGGCGACGGCAACGGCCGTTCCCCCCCAGGCAGTGGTCAACGGCCTCACGTTAGACCAATTTCTGCTCATGGACGCAGCCACCCAAGACCACATCCGCGACATCTACGCCCTGGGGCAGCAGTTAGGGCGCAGCCCCAATGCTTTCTCCAAGATAGGCGACAGCGTCGTTCTGACGCCCCATTTCCTGGCCCGCTTCGACAGCAACCAGTACAACCTGGGCATTTACGCCCATTTACAGGCGACCATCAACCAGTATGCCGGCTCCTTTGCCCGCTTCGGTCAGGCCGCCGATGTGGGCCTGTCGGCGCGCACCCTGTTCCAGTTGGGCTGGGCTGACCGGGACGTGTGTCTGCCAGACGAAAACGCCATCGCCTGCGAGATTCGTCTGCAAAACCCCAGCATCACCCTCATCCGCCTGGGGACCAATGACCAGATCGCAGCCGATTTTGCGGCCAACATGGGCAAACTGATCGAACAACTGCTGGCCGAAGGCATTATCCCCGTCCTCAGCACCAAAGCCGATCGCTTTGAAGGCGAAGTCAATGCCAATAACATCATTTTGCGTGAACTGGCTGCCGCGTACCACATTCCGTTGTGGGACTATGACGTAGTGGCCGAGACACTGCCAGACCGGGGATTGTCTGGTGACGGGATTCATCTCACCATGTCCGGCGCCAACGATTACACCCAGGCCGGCGTGCTGGAAAAAGGCTACCCGGTCAGCGATTTGACGGCGCTGATGGTTCTGGACGCCATTCGCCAGGTGGTGGCCGTCGCCCAACCCAATTCTTAGGACCCAAACGATGAGCCGCTTACACTGCCGCCACGCCATCAACATGTTACCTCTGACCGCCTTATTCACGGCCGTTACCCTGCTGCTGGCCGGCTGCCAAACCCTGGCCGCCCAACCCGCCGCCGACCTGCCCACGCTGCACCCAACGGCCGTACTGCCCACCGCCACCCTCCAACCCACCACCCAACCCACCGCCCAGCCGACTACCCAACCCACCATCCAACCCACCACCAACCCCACCAGCCAACCAACCACCACACCAACCCGCTACCACACTTACACCAGTTCACCCACACCTACCCCCATCCCCCCCGGCGCGCAAATCAACGGCCTGCCCAAAACGGCGTTTATTGTGCTGCCAACGGCCGTACAGACCAACATTCGCGCCATCGCCGCCGCCGGGCAGACGATGGACCGCCGCCCCCAGGCATTCGCCAAATTGGGCGACAGCGGCGCGGCCACGGCCGATTTCCTGATGCGTTTTGACCAGCGCGTCTTCGACCTGGGCGATTACGCCTATCTCCAGCCGACCCTTGATTACTACAAAGGCTCCTGGGTGCGCTTTGGCGCGGCGCTGCACGTGGGGCTGCACGGCACGGCCGTCTTCCGCACCGAATTGGTCACCGAACCGCGCTGTAACCCCAACGAACACATGTTGGCCTGCGAATTTCGCCTGCACAACCCCAGCATCCTGCTCATTGCCCTGGGAACCAACGACCAGAGCGACCAGTTTGACGACCGTCTGGAAAAAATTGTGACCTACGCCATAGACAACGGCGTCATCCCCGTCCTCATCACCAAAGCCGACCGCTACGAAGGCGAAGACAACCGCAACAACAACGACGTGCGCCGCATCGCCGCCCAATTTAATGTGCCGCTGCTGGATTTTGACCTGCTGGCCGACACACTGCCCAATCGCGGCCTGGGGTCAGACAACATTCATCTGACGCACTATGAGCGCTATGAATACGTCTCGCCAGAAGCGTTCCAGCGTGGCTACAGCGTGTATAACCTGGCCGTCATCATGATGATAGACGAGATTCGGGCGGTATTGACCCAGGAAACGGCCGTTCCCTCTTTCGATATTTCCACCCTGCCGTGATGAAGAATTTAATGGCAATGGACAAAGGCAGAAAAGGGCAAAACGGGTGGGGCTGGGTGTTGTTGATTGGCAGCACGCTGGCGATCTACTGGCTGCAAGCGCCGTTGGCTCCCCGCTTTGCCGACACCCTGCTGCCTACGGCCACCCTGGCCCTGGCTGTACTTGGCTGGCTGCTGACCCGCCCACCGGACGCCGCCGCCCGCCAAACCACCTGGCCTGAAGACCGCCTGACGCTGTTCGTTTTATTTGCCCTGGTCGTAGGCATGGCCTTCAATCGCTACCTGGACGGCGCCTATCGTCTGACCGCTTCACGGCCGCCCTCCCCCTGGCTAACGGCCGTCGCCCTGCTGCTGCTCGGCGGCTTTGTTCTGCTCATCGCTCGCCTGACCGACCGGGCCGATCAGCGCCGTGTGTTGACCGGCAGCATTGTACTGGTCGTGGGTTTGTTTGTGGTGTTAAAAAGTGCACCATTGGCGACGGCCGCTGCCCAATTCTGGCGTTCGCTCAGCGGCCAAAACCCATCCCTGGCTGCCCCCGCCGACCTGGCCTGGTTAGGCTTCTCCTACGTCGCCTTCCGCCTCATCCACACCTTGCGCGACCGGCAAACCGGCCTGCTGCCCCACCTCTCGCTGCGCGAGTATGTCACCTACATCATCTTCGCCCCGGCTTTTATCGCCGGGCCAATAGACCGCGCCGAGCGCTTTGTGCAAGATATACGCGCCCTGCCACAGTTGGTCGTCCTGGACGCCGCCCGCTTTGGCGAGGCCGGGCTGCGCATCGCCGCCGGGCTGTTCAAAAAATTGGTGATCGCCGATTCGCTGGCGCAAGGGATGTCATTAACGGCCGTCAACGCCACCCAAGTCACCTCCCCGCTGGCTTTGTGGGCGCTGCTGTATGGCTACGCCCTGCGCCTCTACTTCGATTTTGCCGGCTACACGGACATCGCCATCGGCGTCGGGCTGCTGTTGGGCATTCGCCTGCCGGAAAACTTCAACCGCCCCTATCTCCAGACCAATATCACCACCTTCTGGCAAAGCTGGCACATGACTCTGAGCAGTTGGGCGCGGTTTTATGTCTTTACGCCGCTGTCGCGCACGCTGCTGCGGCGCAAACCCCGGCCGTCGCCCACCCTCATCGTCTTCATCGCCCAAATCGCCACCATGACCACCATCGGCCTGTGGCATGGCCTCACCTGGACCTTTCTGATTTGGGGCCTGTGGCACGGCGTCGGGCTGTTCATCCACAAGCAGTGGAGCGACCGCACCCGCCGCTGGTATCGCGCCCTGGAAGGCAAGCCGGGGCAAAAACGGGCCTGGGCGCTGTTTGGCTGGTTTATCACCTTTCATTTTGTCGTCGTCGGCTGGGTCTGGTTCTTGCTGCCAGACGTGGACCAGGCGGCGGCGACGTTCGCCAAACTACTTGGCATAGGCTGGTAGCAAATTGTCAATGGTCAATGGTCAATCGTCAATCGTCAATTGGAGGGTGATTGGGCGGGTTTTGGGCAAAACGGCCGTTCTCTTTCTGCTGCTCAACGCCCTGTTTGCCTGGTTATACCCGCTGGAAGCATTGGGGAAATTGTCGCTGTACAACCGACTGCTGCCAGGGCGGCTGCGCCTGCCCTACGGCGAAAATCCGGCCGAAAGCTACAACCTCAGCCTGCACAATGTGCCAGCCATGCTCGCCAGCCACGCCATCAGCCAGCCCAAAGGGGCCGACGAATTTCGCGTCCTGCTCGTCGGCGATTCAGGCACGTGGGGTTGGTTTTTGGACAATGCGGACACATTGGCCGGTCAGTTGAACGGGCTGGGGCTGGCAGCAGCCGACGGCCGTTCCGTGCGCGTCTACAACCTGGGCTACCCGGTCATGGCCCTGAGCAAAGACCTGCTGCTGCTGGATGCGGCCCGGCAAACCGACCCCGACTTGATCCTGTGGCCGGTGACGCTGGAATCATTCCCGCGTGATAAGCAGGTGTTCCCGCCGCTGGTGCAAAACAACCCGGAGCGCCTGCGCCGCCTGATTGCCACCTATGAGTTGGACCTGGATGCGGCGGACGGCCGTTTTGTCACCCCCACCTTTTGGCAGCGCAGCCTGGTTGGGCAGCGCCGCAGTCTGGCCGATTGGCTGCGCTTGCAGCAGTTTGGCTTCGCCTGGGCGGCTACCGGCATAGACCAGACCATCCCCGCCGAATTTGAACCGCGCCGCAGCGACTTCGAGGCCGACGTTAGCTGGCAGACCTTCACCGAACCGGCCACTCTCACCACCGGCGACCTGGCCTTCGACGTGTTGACCGCCGGCTTCACCCTGGCCGGGGATGTGCCTGTCCTGCTGATCAACGAGCCGATGTTTATCAGCCGCGGCCAGAACAGCGATTTGCGCTACAATTCTTTTTATCCCCGTTGGGCCTACGACCAGTATCGGGCAATGCTGGCGGCAGCGGCCGCTGCCCACGGCTGGCCTTACCTGGACCTGTGGGATGCCATTCCCGCCGCCGAATTTAGCGACACGCCGGTGCATCTGACGGCCGTTGGCAGCAAGTTGTATGCGGACATGGTGGCGGAGGGGATACGGCCGTTTTTGGAATGATGAATGATGGATGATGAATGAGGAGCGGGGAATGATGAACGATGAACAAAACATTCGCGCAAAATTGCGGGCCTTTATTACCCGCGAGTTGGTCCGCGACGCCAGCTACCCCCTGAAAGACGACGAAGGTATCATCACCGGCGGGTTGATAGATTCTTTTGCCCTGGCCGAGTTTGGCGTGTATGTGGAGGATGAATTTGGCGTCTACATCCCCGACGCCGACCTGACGGTGGACAAACTAGACACGCTCAACCAGATGGTCGCCCGTGTGGAGCGGGATTTGCACGGCCGTTGAAGCAAACGTCTAGCAGGTTGTCGGAAAAGTAGAAATGGATACACGGATGACACGGATTTAACGGATTTACACCGATTTTCTGGTGATTTATCCGTAAAAATCCGTCGAATCCGTTCAATCCGTGTACCTATCCTGAGTTCTCCGACAGGCTGCTAGTACACCAATGCTTAAATCTTTGTTGGATAAATTCCCTCCCCTTATTCCCCTCCCAGTGGGAGCGGGTTGCGGAGAGGGAAAAATATGCTAAAGACTTGCGCCAGACTGCACCAGGCACTAACTTCGGAGCGAAGACTCGTCAGAATGACGCCGACTTTTGCCAAACAACGCTGGCAAAAGACGCAGCCCCTACTAATCCCAGGTGATATTGCGGATCGAAACCGTCACGTCTGGGCTGTCTAGCAGCCCGCCGCGCTCGGTGAATTCCTGGTGAAATGATTCCAAAATCGCAAACACCAGCTCGCCAAACAAGTCAATTTCACTCAATTCCTTCAAAGCGGCATTGTCAAAGGCAATTTCAAATTCACCGCGATCTTGAAGGACTTGCTCGTCGGGGTAGGTGACGGCTATGTCATAATCAAAGGTACAAATGGCAGACATGGGGTTCTCCTGGCTGGAAGTAACACGAGAGCGAGCGTTTATGACACTCGCCCTCGCTTTTTATTTATGGTCACAGACCTGTCAGGTCTTATTGTTTATTTGCTCTGGCGCGATGTGGGCTGCGTATTTTCCGGCGTCAGCAGAAGCGTCGCCGCTTCGCCGGTTAACATGTTCGTCACCGTAGCAGTTACAGCATAATTGGTGGTTCCAGAGTAGGAATAAACGTCAATGTACCAATAACCGCCGACCAACGTTGTGCCCTCGATCAGCTCATCGTTGCCATCGTTCAGCGAAGCAGCCGCGGCCGGGTCGGTATTCACATCGGTTGTGCCTGGTGGGAAGAGATACAAATCCGCATCACCGCCGCTGCCGGTCATGACAATACGCAAATGCTGATTGGCCTGCATCATAATCTTATACACGTCATCCCGGTCGGCCGCGCTGACTTGCCCGGTGGCGGTATGGCCGGTGCAGGTGATCAACGCATCGTTAATATTGTTCGACTCGCCGCTTTGCGGGGTACATGTCGGTGGCGGAGGCGGTGGGGGCGCCGCTGACTTGAAGACGCCCGGCAGGTAAACAAAGTCGGTAAAGGTGACGTTCAGCGCGTTGAGGGCCTGATAGGCGTCTACGATGCCGGAGCCACAATTGCTGGTGTTACAGGTGCTGCCGGCCGGGAAGCTGCGGGCCGTGCTTTGCAGCAGCGACAAAACCTGCGCCTGGGTGTAGCCCGGCCGCATCCCCAGGATCAGCGAAGCCAACCCGGCGACGTGCGGCGTCGCCATGCTGGTCCCCTGGTAATAGGCGTAGGTATTGCTGTTGGCAGGCGTTGTTGCGCCAGAGTCCAATGTTGACAAAATGCCATTGGGGTCGTTGGCAAAGCTCTGCGCGCCGCCAGGGGCACTGACTTCAATGACACTGCCATAATTGCTGTAATAGGCACGGCCACCACTGCGATTGGTGGCCGCCACGGTGATAACGTTATTGCAATTGCCGGGGGAGTAATTGGCGGCGTTGGCATTGTCGTTGCCGGCGGCAATGACGACGGTGGCCCCGGTCGCAACAACATCATTGACGGCCGACTGCCAGGTGCTGGTACAAGTGCCAAACCCACCCAAACTAAGGTTTAACACTTTGGCCGGATTGGCGTTGGCCGGAACGCCGGCGACAGCCAGACCGGCCGACCAGCGCATCCCATCCACAATGTCGGACGTTGTGCCACCGCATCGGCCCAAAACACGAATGGGCAAAATCTTGGCGTTCCAGTTTACCCCGGCCACGCCCAGACTATTGTTGGTAGCCGCGCCAATGGTTCCAGCCACGTGCGTACCATGCCAGGAACTATCAGAAGGATCGCTGCCGGCGAAACAAGCATTGGCTAAAATCCAATCGCCAGGGTCGGCCGGGTTACTATCACGGCCGTTGCCATCATTGGCTGTAAACACATCAGTGATAAAGTCATACCCGGCCACCGTTTTACCGGCCAGATCGGTGTGGTTCAGGATGCCCGTATCCAGCACAGCGACCACGGTGCTGACCAAACCGGTGGAGATATTCCAGGCCGGTTCCAGATTGAGTCCCTCAGAAGTGCCGGGAGTGTAGCGATAATGCCACTGATCGCCGTAACGGGTGTCGTTGGGAGCCAGATCAGGCACGGCGGGCATTTGCGCCGCGCCGAGGCCGGTGGTCTTGATCAGGTCGGGTTCGGCATAGGCAACGCCGGGAACGGCCGTTAGATCCACGGCAATCTGGGCGACTTTTTCGGCCGGCAGCCGTTCAGTCAGCTTCAGCACGTGGGCATCGCCCGACATGGCGCGAAAATAGGCCACATCTACCCCGGCGGCGGCGCTCAATTCTGGCAGCGGGCCTTCGTTGCGGGCCGACAACAAGGCAGCTTCGGCCGCCGCATCGGTGAACTGGATGATGACCTGATCGGTGGGCAGGGCGTCGCGCAAATCACCAAATGTCTGGCCGGCGTCCGGCGCTGGTGTGTCTGGGGTTTGTCCGTACAAACTCACCGGCACAGCCACAACAAGAAAACAAACAAGCAAAGCAATCAAAAGGGTTTTGCGATTCATACGATCTCCTAATATGTGTAGGCTTACTGTGCAATTGTAAAACAACATTATCGAAGAACGGGGTAACAAAACAGCTTAACGAGGCTTGTCGGCAGCAGTATACTGCTATTTTCCAGCAAAAGTGGATAAAAAACGAGGATTAAACAGCCCTCCAACAATTCTCAATTTGCCCTGGTGTTAGCGTAGGGACGGGACGGCGCGGACGGGAGCCGCAGCGAACAGCATTTTCCCGCGCCGTCTCGCCCAATAGGACCAAAGAAGGGCGAGACGGCGCGGGAGGCAAGGCATTGGTGATTGGCAAAAATGCTGTCCCGCCCCTACGGCTGGATTTCAAATTGAGAATTGCTGCAAGTTTGTTAGCCGCTACAAACGCAGCGCATGGTCCCCATGGTAATACGCCTGACGCAGTTGGTTCACCGCTTCGTCTTCCAGATATTCTTCAAAACTCATCACTTTATCAATCACCCCGCCGGGCGCCAGTTCAATGATGCGGTTGGCGATGGTGTTGACAAATTCATAATCGTGGGAAGCAAACAGCACCACTTCCGGGAATTTGATGAGACCCTCGTTCAGCGCGGAGATAGCCTCCAGGTCCAGATGATTGGTCGGTTCGTCCAGCAGCAGCACATTGGCCCCGCTGAGCATCATGCGGGCCAACATACAGCGCACCTTCTCGCCGCCGGAGAGGACCCGCGCCGGTTTTAACGCTTCTTCACCGGAGAAAAGCATTCGCCCCAGATAGCCGCGAATGAAGGTATCGCTGTCTTCGCCCGGCGAAAACTTGCGCAGCCAGTCAATCAGGTTGTCGTCGGTGTCGAAGTATTGACTGTTTTCCTTGGGGAAATAAGATGTGGTGATGGTGGTTCCCCACTCGTAACGGCCGTCATCCGGGTCCATCTCCCCCGCCAAAATCTCAAACAAGGTCGTCTTCACCAGGTCATTCTCGCCGATAAAGGCGATCTTGTCCCCCTGGTTTACCTCCAGGCTGAAATGCGACAGCACCGGGGCGCCATCCACGCTCTTTGTCAGGTCTTTCACGCGCAGGACCACTTTGCCACACGGCCGTTCCGCGGCAAAGCCCACATACGGAAAACGGCGCGAACTGGTCGGCAGATCATCTACCGTCAATTTCTCGATCAACTTCTTGCGCGACGTCGCCTGCCGCGCCTTGGCCACGTTGGCGCTAAACCGACGCACAAACGACTCCAATTCCTTGATCTTCTCTTCCCGCTTTTTGCCCTCGTTCTTGCGCTGCTGCATCGCCAACTGGCTGGCCTCATACCAAAATTCATAATTGCCCACGTACATGCGAATCTGGTTGAAATCAATGTCCACAATGTGGGTGCAAACATCGTTCAGAAAGTGCCGGTCATGGGAAACAACGATAAGCGTATTGTTGAAGCGCATCAGATAATCTTCCAACCAGCGGATGGTTTTCAGATCCAACTGATTGGTCGGCTCGTCCAGCAGCAGGATGTCCGGGTTGCCGAACATAGCCTGCGCCAGCAGCACGCGCACCTTTTGCGTTGCCTCCAACTCGGCCATCTGCCGGTCTAGCAGCGTTTCGTCAATGCCCAGCCCTTTCAGCAGCGTGGCCGCTTCCGCTTCGGCATCGTAACCATTCAGGTCGGCAAATTCCGACTCCAACTGCGCCGCCAAGACACCATCCTCATCGGAAAAATCCGTTTTGGCGTACAGCGCATCGCGCTGCTGCATCAGGTCATACAGCTTTTTATGCCCCAGGATAACCGCGTCTAACACGCGGTACTCATCAAAGGCGAACTGGTCCTGCTGCAGCACGGCGATACGGTCTTTCGGATCGGTGATTACTTCGCCGCTGGTGGATTCGATTTCCCCGGCCAAAATCTTGAGAAAGGTAGATTTGCCCGCGCCGTTGGCGCCGATCAGTCCGTAGCAGTGGCCGGGCAGAAATTTGAGACTGACGTTCTTAAAAAGCACCCGTGGTCCAAAGGACAGGGTGAGATTGCTGGTCGCTATCATTATTTGTTTCCTTCTGTAAAATGTCGAACGAGGGATGATAGGGTTTTCTGGCAAATAAATCAAATTCTGCGATGGTCACGATTTGGTTGGAAGCACTGTCATTCTGACGAGTCTTCGAAGAAGAATCCCCTGGCGGCCGACAAATAGGGATTCTTCCCCATTCGGCTTCGCTCAGGGCCGAAGACTGCGCTCAGACTTGTTCTGAGCAGCGCCGAAGGAATGACAATGCACAAAAACGCTGGGTTTCAACTTGATTTCAGTTTAGTTCTTTTGGTAATTCTCGCCACGGGGCTTAAAATTCAAGCGTTAGGAGAAATGGTGCTATGCTGACACAAACCACACGGCCGTTTTACCACACCCTTCTGGACGCCCACGTCCTCACCGACCCGGACGACAGCCAGGACGCCATTATCTACGTGGCGACCGACCAGCCGGATGTGCATGTGACGCGGCGTGAATTTAGAACGGCCGTATCCCACACCGCCCACGCCCTGGGCCAATTCGGCATCCAGCCCGGCGACCTGGTGATCATCGCCCACACGCAAAACCTGGAAAGCATTTATCTGTTTTGGGGGGCGCTGCTGGCCGGGGCCGTGCCCTCCATGTTCCCCACCCTCACGGAAAAGCTGGACCCGACCATCTACCTGCGCAACCTGGCCGAATTGGTGCGCTTCTCCGGCGTCCGCGCCATCCTCACCACCGACGCCTTCGCGCCAACCCTGGCCGCCCACGTGGCCTGCGCCGTTTACAGCAGTGGGGAGTTGGGAGTGGGGAGTTGGGAGTTGGGAGTTGAGAGTGTGGAACGAAACAATTCACAATTCACAATTCACGATTCTCCCGCCTTGCTCCAGCACTCCTCCGGCACGACCGGGCTGCAAAAAGGGGTGGCGCTGTCGCATACGGCCGTCCTCAACCAACTCGCCGCCTACAGCGACGCCATCCACCTGACCGGGCAAGACGTCATCGTAAGCTGGCTGCCCCTGTACCACGACATGGGCCTCATCGCCGGGTTCCTGCTGCCGCTGATGCAGGGCGTGCCGCTGGTGCTGCTGTCGCCGTTCGATTGGGTGCAGCACCCCGCCCTGCTGCTGCAAGCCATCCAAACCCACCGGGGCACACTCTGCTGGCTGCCCAACTTTGCCTACAACCACATGGCCCGCCGCATCCGCCAGCGGGACAAGGAGGGCTTGTCGCTGGCCGCCATGCGCCTGTTCATCAACTGCTCCGAACCGGTGCGCCACGACAGCCATCAACTGTTCCTGGAAAAATTCGCCGCCAACGGCGTCACGGCCGTCATGTTGGGCGTCAGTTATGCCATGGCCGAAAACACTTTTGCCGTCACCCAGACGCCGCCGGGCCAGCCGGCGCGGCTGGATTTTGTGGACCAGTCGGTATTGGACCAAACTGGCTATGCGAAGATTAGTGCGCCCGACGCGCCAGAAACGGCCGTCAAAGTCTCCTGCGGCCCACCCATCCCCGGCACGGCCGTGCGCGTGTTAGACGCCATCGGTCACAGCCTGCCCAACCGCACCGTTGGCGAATTGGCGATTCGCAGCAGCTATATGCTCAGCGGCTACCACCACCGCCCCGATTTGCAGCCGTTCCAGGACGGCTGGCTGCGCACCGGCGACCGGGGCTACCTGGCTGATGGCGAGGTATATGTAATTGGCCGCAGCAAGGATTTAATCATTAACGCCGGTAAGAATGTGTATCCGCAGGACATTGAGGCGATTGTGAACAATGTGCCGGGCGTGCGCGCTGGTCGGGCGGTGGTTTTTGGCGTGCCCGATGAACGGGAAGGGACAGAATTAATTGCGGTGGTGGTGGAAACGGCCGTCAGCGACCCCGACGAACGGCAGGCGTTGGTGAAGGCCATCCGCCAGGAGGTGGCACGGCAGAGCGGGGTGACGGTTAGTTTTGTGGAACTGGTAGACGCCAAGTGGCTGATCAAAACGTCCAGCGGCAAAATCGCCCGCGCCGCCAACCGGGACAAATGGCTGCAGGCGCGGCGCGCTTGACACGCCCCTGACCGGTGACTATAATCCGAGCAGTTGCGAGCGTAGTTCAGTGGTAGAACGTTAGCTTCCCAAGCTAAATGTCACGGGTTCGAGTCCCGTCGCTCGCTCTGAAAGGTAAACGGCCGTTTCCCAGTGTGGAAAACGGCCGTTTTGCGTTCTCTGGCACGGTAGCCAGCCGTTATTTTTTATGTTATCTTTATGGGCGTGTGGGTTTGACCGAGAGGGATGCGGCCAGGTTGCCGGGTTAGTCGCCTAAGCACTTATTTTTTGCACAATTGAATCGTTATTCAGCCACCCAAACGGCCGTTACCGAACCCACACACTTCAGGTAATCTTTTCGGGTGGCTTTTTTCTCATATACAAGGAACCTCCATGACCAACTACGGCCAACACGTCAGCTTCATCTGGAGCATCGCCGAAACCCTGCGAGGCAGCTACAAACAGTCCGACTATGGCAAAGTCGTCCTCCCCTTCACCGTTTTACGCCGCCTCGACTGTGTACTGGAACCGAGCAAAGACGCCGTCCTCGCCAAAGTCGGCGCCCTGCCAGCCAACATTGATGACACCATGCGCGAGCTAATGCTCAACATGGCGAGCGGCCAAAATTTCCACAATACCAGCCGCTACACCTTCGCCAGACTGCTCGACGACCCCCACAACATCGCCGCCAATCTCAACCACATGATCAACGGTTTCAGCGCCGACGCCCGCGAAATCTTCATCGAGCGTTTCAAGCTCCCCCAACAAATCACCGTACTCGATAAACACAACCTGCTCTATCTTATCGTCAAACAGTTTGCCGCCGCCGATTTGCACCCCGACAAGGTGAGCAATCTGGCGATGGGCTATATATTTGAGGAGTTGATCCGCCGCTTTTCGGAGCAGAGCAACGAAACGGCCGGGGAGCATTTCACCCCCCGCGAAGTCATCCGCCTGATGGTTAACCTGCTTTTTCAGGAAGACAGCGCCGCCCTTACCCAAAAGGGCATCATCCGCAAGCTGTATGACCCGGCCTGCGGCACGGGCGGGATGTTGAGCGTGGCCGAAGAGTACCTGCGCGAACTGAACCCGGATGCCCATCTGGAAGTGTATGGGCAGGAACTGAATGACGAAAGTTACGCCATCTGCAAATCGGACATGATGATTAAGGGGCAGAACGCCAAAAACATCTACCCCGGTAACAGTTTTTCCGAAGATGGGCTGCCCGATCAGCAGTTTGATTACCTGCTCTCCAACCCGCCGTTTGGCGTGGAGTGGAAGATGGTGCAGGACGTGATCCAAAAAGAACACAGCACGCGGGGCTACAAAGGGCGCTTTGGCCCTGGGCTGCCGCGCGTCAGTGATGGTTCGCTGTTGTTTGTGCTGCACATGATCAGCAAGTTTAACCGCGATGGGAATAGCTCCCGGCTGGCGGTGGTGTTGAATGGCTCGCCGCTGTTTACGGGCAGCGCGGGCAGCGGTGAAAGCGAAATCCGGCGCTGGATTATTGAGAATGATTGGCTGGAGGCGATTATCGCCCTGCCAACCGATATGTTTTACAACACCGGCATCGCCACCTATATCTGGATTATTACCAACCAGAAGACGAAGCCGCGCCAGGGCAAAATTCAACTGATTAACGCCACCGGTTTGATACGCCGATGCGCAAAAAGTTTGGCAGCAAGCGCAAGCAGATCGCCCCGGCCGACATTGACAAGATCACACAGTTGTTTGGCGATTTTGCGGAAAATGCGTATTGCAAAATCTTCGACAACGCCGATTTTGGCTATCAGCGCATTACCGTGGAACGGCCGTTGAAGCTAAACTTCCAGGCCAGCCCGGAACGGATAGCGCGGTTAAAGGAAGATAGCGGCTTTGCCCG